>JALOOK010000153.1 GCA_025454445.1 Oscillatoria sp. Prado101
AAAAATCAGCTCCAACCTTTTATCTAGGGCTTTCAATTTCAGGATTTCTCGCAGGGTGTAGAGCAGGCTAATTAGGTCAAAACTGTTTTCGTTGAGCGCCGTCCTGCCCGCTTCGATTTTGGACATTTCCAGAATGTCGTTGATCAGTTCCAGCAGGTGAGAACCCGCGCGATTGATAATTCCCAGATTTTGCAGGTGTTCCGCTTTCAGGGAAGTGTCGCCGCTCATCACTTGCGTAAAGCCCAGGATAGCGTTGAGTGGCGTGCGCAATTCGTGGCTCATATTGGCCAGGAATTCGCTCTTGGCGCGGTTGGCGGCATCGGCGGCTTCTTTTGCCTGTTGCAGAGCCTCTTCAGCTTGTTTGCGGGCGCTGATATCCGTGAGCGTGCCGGTCATTCGGTAAGGTTTCCCCGATGCGTCGCGCACGCATTGACCTCTCGCCTCCACCCACACCCACCGGCCATCTTTGTGCCGCATGCGACAGGTGCATTGATAGATCGGGAGGCTGCCTTCTATGTGGCCAGTCAAAACCTCTAGAACGCCCTGCAAATCATCTGGATGCACGTTTTCCGACCAAGTGTTAAACTCCTGCGGCAGTTCCCCTTCCCGGTAGCCAATAATTTCCATCCAAACCGGAGAGTAATAAACCCGATTAGTTCTCAAATCCCAATCCCAAATCCCATCCTTGGTGCCTGAAACAGCCAGCTGGAAGCGCTCCTCGCTCTCTCGGAGGGCAGTTTCCACTTGCTGGCGCTGCGAAATTTCAGCTTTGGCTTGCTCAAACAGGGTGCATTGCCCGATGGCAATCGCCAGCTGCACGCAAAGCTGTCGCAGCGACTCCACCTCAAATTCTTGCCACTGGCGAAAACTCCCGCACTGGTGAGCGATCAGCAACCCCCACACCCTGTCGCTGTGCGAAATCGGAAGCATCGCGCTAGCTTTTATCTGCAGCTGAATCAGGAAATTCATGTGGCACTCGCTTAACCCGGCTTCGTAAATATTCTCGATTGTGCGAATGCGACCTTGCTGGTATAGGGGCATGTAGGTTTCAAAAAAGCAACTGTCTTGAATTTCAATCCCCGCAGCAGATACCCACCCCTCGCCAAGTGACTCGACGAGCACAACCCCGGTGCCGCCTGGGCAAAAGCGGTAAATGACAGCTCGGTCACTTGACAAAAACTGCCGCACTTCATCCACCGCTGTTTGCAGGACTTCTTGCAAGTTGAGAGAGGAGCGGATTCGTTCCAGCATCGCCCCCACCAGCCGCTCGCTCTTTAATTTCTGCTGCAAAGCAACTTCTGCCAGCTTCCGATCGCTGATATCTGTAATCGTCCCCACATAGCCTTTAACCTCTCCATCATCTCCAATGTCTGCCACCGCCTGACTGATCACCCAGGTTATTTTGCCGTCAGGACGCAGGAAGCGACACTCGCACTTAAACGGAACCTTAGCGCTAGCCGCTGCATACCATTCGCTAAAAACTCGCTCTCTGTCCTCTGGGTGGATGGCACTCGCCCACCCCTCACCCATAGCATTTTCTAGGGAGAGCCCACTAATTTCCCTCCAGGACTGATTGACATAGAGACAATTTCCCGACGCATCGGTGTTGAAGATACAAACCGGCGAAGCTTCTGCGAGAGTTCTGTACCGGCGCTGACTTTCTCGCAGCGCTTCCTCTGCGGCTTTCATCTCGCTGATATCCGCCCAGTAACCGACACACTCGCTGGGATTGCCAGAAGCGTCGCGGATCGCCCGCACCTGGTTGTACACCCAGCGATACGTTCCGTCAGCGTGCAAAAAGCGGTATTCTTCAGAGTGTTCCCCTTTTTCACTAATGCCAGCCAGTCCAGCCAAAACGCGACCGGCATCTTCCGGGTGGATGCGGTTCAGCCAGAACCCCGGATCTTCTATAAATTCTCGGTATTCGTAGCCGAGCATGGTTTTGATGTTCTGGCTGACAAACGTCATGGCAAAATCTTCGGAAACCTTGCAGCTGTAAATAGCGGCGGGGCTGGAGGTGAGCAGGTATCGCAGGCGTTCGGTGACGCGCTGCAACTCCAGCTCGGCTTGTTTGCGAGCGCTGATGTCTTGAATTTGAGCGATGAAGTACAGGGGATTCCCTCCCTCGTCTCGCACCAGCGAGCAGCTCAGCAAAATCCAGACGACGCGCCCCTGCTTGTGCAAATATCGCTTCTCTATATGATAGTAGTGAAGCTGGCCACTGAGCAGCTGGCGCATGGAGTTGAGATCGGCATCGAGGTCGGCGGGGTGAGTGATACCTTGTAAGGTAGTCGCTAGCAATTCTTCCTGAGAATAGCCGACAATTTCGCATAAAGCCTGATTCACTTTCTGCCAGCGCACCTCCAAATCCACAAGCGCCATCCCAGTGGCGGCGTATTCAAAAGAATTGCGGAAGCGCACCTCGCTCTCAGAAAGAGCTTTTTCCGCTTTTTTGCGCGAGGTGATATCTCTGTGCGTGCCCGTCATTCGCACCGGCGCACCGGCAGCATCCCGTTCAAAAACCTTACCGCGAGCCACAATCCACTTCCACTCCCCGGATTTACTCAGCATGCGAAATTCTATTTCGTAGACGGGGAGCTTGCCTTCCAGATAGGCCGTCAAATTTTCGATCACCGCCGGCAAGTCCTCTGGATAGATCAACCGCGCCCAGGATTGGTAATTGTTCTCGATCTCCTCTACTTTATACCCCAGCATGTTCTTCCACTGCCGGTCGAAATAAGTCTCTCCCGTCACAATATTCCAGTCCCACATCCCCAGTTCGCTGCCTTCCAGCGCCATAAGCAACCGCTCTTCGCTGGTGCGCAAAGCGGTTTCCGCTTCCTTGCGCCCCAGCAACGAACCCAATTGAGCCGCCACCGCACCGGCTAGCTCCAGAATCCGCCGGTCGGTAGCGCTTTGGCCACGCTTAAAGAAAACCAAAACCGCCAAAACTCGGTTTCCGTCCAGAATTGGCACCCCAAAACCGGCTTTCAATCCCACTTTGGCAGCCATTTGCCCGCGCCGAAAAAGCGCCTCTTCCACTTCGGAAATATCTTCTATCCACTCTGGCTGCTGAGATTGCCAAACCCGTCCGGGAAGTCCCACACCGGCTGCAAAGCTGAGGGTTTCGCTCTTGCGCCGGAATTCTTCTAAACTGGGGTCGCGCCCGTACCACCCCCAACTGCATTTTAACACTGAGCCGTGATTTGAAGGAAGCCACGCCTCCCCCAAATCCCAGCCAATCGCCGCACAAATTAACTGCAAAATCACCGCTAGAGCGCAGTCCGTGTCCGGGCACTGACTGGTTGATCGGGCTGTGTCCAGCAGCAGGCGGAGTTGATTTTCAGATCGCTTGCGATCCGTAATGTCCGTAACTGCGCCCAGCACGCACTCTTGTCCCTCAACTTCGATGAGTTCTGCTGACATCAAGACTGTCTTTCTTTCCCCACCGGCGGCGCAAACCTCCACCTCCCAGTTGCGAATCGCTCTTTCTTTATTCAGCGTCTTGACAAACCGAGACCGGTCGGCTAAACTCAGAGAAATCTTAAGTTCCAGACTGGTTTTATCCAGCGCTTCTGAGCGAGAGCAGCCAAAAAAGCGACAAAAGCTGTCATTGACTTCCAGCACGCGCCCTTCTGGGAAGGAAGCGAGCGCCAGCGGGTCTGGACAGGCGCGAAAAGCGGATGCTGACTTAGCTTCTGCGCTCTGCCGGTTGCGACTTTCCTGAGAGAGCCGCGCATTTTGTTCCAGCAGTTGCTTTTGCAGCCGGCTCACCTTCAATTGGTTCTCGACCCGGGCCAAAACCTCTTGAATCTGAAAGGGTTTTGTGATATAATCCGCCCCCCCTACTTCAAAGGCTCTCACCTTGTCAAACCCTTCCTGCAAAGCGCTCAAAAAAATAACCGGTATGTCCCTAGTTTGCTCGGAAGCTTTCAGCTGGGAGCAGACTTCATAGCCACTGATTTCCGGAATTATAATGTCCAGCAAAATCAGGTCAGGCTTTTCCAACTGAACGCTGCTTAGAGCCAGAGCGCCGTTCGCTGCGTGCCGCACTTTATACCCCGCTTTTGACAGAAACTTGGATAAACGGGTCAAATTTAAGGCGGGAGCGTCTACTATTAAAATATTTCCTTGGCAGGCAGAATTTTGAAAGTCGCTCATATTTACTTAGTTTTTTAGCCGTTAAAGGTAAACAGGGCAGCGGGCGATGGGGCGATCGGGCGATCGGGCATGATCCATGCCTATTGCCTCCTGCGCATTACCATTTTCTCCCCAACAAAGCTCACCCCGATATGGTTACTCATTATCTCAAAATTTTTGCCGGTTGGAATATCTTGCGGAGAAAATCTTGTCAAATTGGGAATTGGGTATGGGGAATTGAGCAGCGGGGGATGGGGCGAGCGGGGGATGGGGCGAGCGGGGGATGGGGCATTTTGGACACTCGGATTGATTGTTCAATGCCCCATCGCCCGAGGGCCCACTGCCCCATCGCCCGAGGGCCAGCTGCCCGCTGCCCTGTGCAACTGCTCAGGAGGCTGCGAAATCTTTATATTATTTTAGCGTTTTTCTGCCATTTTGTACAGTATAATAACAAAATTTACTAAAAAATTCACCCGCATTGCAGGCATTCAGCGCCACCAAAATAATGCTCGCGCCCGCTGAATCTAAAGAATAAAATCGGTTTTTTTTGACTGGCGGCGTCTATAATCAGTCATGTAGGGAGAGAAACAAAAATTTCGGCATCAAGAGTGAACTGACAAAAACAACCCGTAAATTGTTTAAGTAAGAAGGCGAAAGCAGCATTCAGCCAAAAGGGAATACTGAAAGAAGTAACAGCCTTTGAACATAGCGCCTGATAGGTAATCTAGCACGCGCTAGCGTGCGAAACCTTGGTAGAATTTCCAGGGGTTTGAGGAACATGAACACAAAAACATTTGCCACACTAGACGGCAACGAAGCCGTCGCCCGCGTTGCCTACAAACTAAACGAAGTCATTGCCATTTATCCGATCACCCCCTCATCGCCGATGGGTGAGTGGGCGGATGCTTGGGCGTCAGAAGGAAAACCCAACCTCTGGGGCACAGTTCCCTCCGTGGTGGAAATGCAAAGTGAAGGTGGCGCAGCCGGCACGGTACACGGGGCGCTGCAAACAGGCTCCCTAACAACAACCTTCACCGCCTCCCAGGGATTGCTGTTAATGATCCCCAACCTCTACAAAATCGCCGGTGAACTGACAGCGTGCGCCATCCACGTCGCCGCCCGCTCCCTCGCCGCCCAGGGGCTGTCCATTTTCGGGGATCACCAAGACGTAATGGCAGTCCGCCAGACAGGCTGCGCCCTGCTGTGCTCCGCCTCAGTGCAAGAAGCCCAGGACTTCGCTCTAATTGCCCAAGCCGCCACCCTGGAATCCCGAGTCCCCTTCATCCACTTCTTTGACGGCTTCCGCACCTCCCACGAAGTCCAGAAAGTCGAACTCCTTTCTGACGAAGACCTGCAAGCCCTGATCGACGACCGGCACATCTTCGCCCACCGCAGCCGCGCCCTCACCCCCGACCGGCCCGTACTGCGCGGCACCGCCCAAAACCCCGACGTCTACTTCCAAGCGCGGGAAACAGTCAACCCCTTCTACAGCGCCTGTCCCGACATCGTGCAGAAAGCGATGGATCTGTTCGCCACCAGGACCCGACGCCAGTACCGGCTATACGAATACCACGGCGCACCAGACGCCGAGCGAGTAATTGTCCTCATGGGTTCCGGCTGCGAAGCCGCCCACGAAACAGCAGATTACCTCAACGCCCGTGGCGAAAAAGTCGGCGTCCTGAAAGTGCGACTGTACCGGCCCTTTGACATCAAGCGGTTCGCCTCCGCCCTGCCGGCAACCACCAAAAAGATAGCAGTCCTCGACCGCACCAAAGAACCCGGTGCCGGTGGCGAACCCCTCTATCTAGATGTCGTCACAGCCCTGCACGAAGAGTGGCCAGGGGCAATGCCCAAAGTCGTCGGCGGGCGCTACGGCTTGTCCTCCAAGGAATTCACACCGGCAATGGTGAAAGCCGTGTTCGACAACCTGGCCGCCGAAAAGCCCAAAAATCACTTCACCGCCGGCATTAACGACGACGTAAGCCAAACCAGCCTCGAGTTCGATCCCAGTTTCAGCACCGAACCCGACAGCGTGGTGCGGGCCATGTTCTACGGCTTGGGTTCCGACGGCACAGTCGGCGCAAACAAAAACTCGATTAAGATTATTGGCGAAGAAACCGACAACTACGCCCAAGGCTACTTTGTCTACGACTCCAAAAAATCCGGTTCCGTCACCGTCTCCCACCTGCGCTTCGGTGCCGAGCCCATACGCTCCACTTATTTGATTACTGAAGCCAACTTCCTCGCCTGTCACCAGTGGGGGTTCCTGGAACAGTTCGAGATGCTCGCCCCAGCGGTTAAAGGCGGCACCTTCCTGCTCAACAGCCCCTATGGGCCAGAGGAAGTGTGGGGCCAACTGCCCGTGCCGGTGCAGCAAGCCCTCGTTGACAAGCAGCTGAAATTCTACATTATCAACGCCACCCGGGTGGCCCGGGAAAGCGGCATGGGCGGGTACATCAACACCGTCATGCAGGTTTGCTTCTTCGCCCTTTCCGGGGTGCTGCCGCGAGAGGAAGCCATTGCCCAGATCAAGAAAACCATCCACAAGACCTATGGCAAGAAAGGCGCTGAGATTGTTCGCATGAACCTCAACGCCGTCGATGCGGCGCTGGCGAACCTGCACGAAGTGCCCCTGGGCGAGGTGAGCAGTAACATCAATCTGCGTTCAGCAGTTCCCGACACCGCACCGGCTTTTGTGCGGGAAGTCCTGGGGGCGATGATTGCTAAGTGCGGGGATTCTGTGCCGGTCAGCGCTTTGCCTGCTGACGGCACCTACCCCACCGGCACCACAAAATGGGAGAAGCGCAATATCGCCCAAGATATCCCTGTGTGGGATCCGGAAGTGTGCGTGCAGTGCGGCAAGTGCGTCATGGTTTGCCCGCACGCCGTCATTCGCGCTAAGTCTTATGATGGCAAGTCCCTGGAAGGGGCACCGGCTACCTTTAAGTTTGCCAGCACCAAAGACCACGATTTTGCCGGTGAGAAATTCACCATTCAGGTTGCGCCGGAAGACTGCACCGGCTGCGGCATCTGCGTGGACATCTGTCCCGCCAAGAACAAGTCAATGCCGTCCCGCAAGGCGATTAATATGGAACCCCAGCTGCCTTTGCGCGAGACTGAGCGGGTGAACTGGGATTTCTTCCTCAGCTTGCCAAATCCCGATCGGCTGCGGCTGCACACCGACCGCATCCGCCAGCAGCAGTGGCAAGAACCCCTGTTTGAGTTCTCTGGCGCTTGTGCCGGTTGCGGGGAAACCCCCTATGTCAAACTGGTGAGCCAGCTGTTCGGCGACCGCACGGCGATCGCCAACGCCACCGGGTGTTCTTCTATTTACGGTGGCAACTTGCCCACAACGCCTTGGACTTACAACGCCGAGGGCAAGGGACCGGCGTGGTCGAACTCCCTGTTTGAGGACAATGCTGAGTTCGGGCTGGGCTTCCGGGTGTCCATTGACAAGCAAGCCGAGTTTGCCGCTGAGCTGGTACACAAGCTGGGCGGCGAGATTGGGGATAACCTCGCCAGCGCCATTCTCAGCGCCGACCAAAAATCGGAAGCCGATATTTGGGAGCAGCGGGAGCGGGTGCGACAGCTTAAGGAAAAGCTGGAAACTCTGGATTCGCCGGATGCCAAGCGGCTGCTGAGTGTGGCGGACTATTTGGTGAAGAAGAGTGTCTGGATTATGGGCGGCGATGGCTGGGCTTACGACATCGGCTATGGCGGCTTGGATCACGTGATCGCTTCCGGGCGGAATGTGAATATTTTGGTGCTCGATACCGAGGTGTACTCGAACACCGGCGGGCAAATGTCGAAATCCACGCCGCGCGGCGCTGTGGCCAAGTTCGCTGCCGGTGGTAAACCAGCAGCTAAGAAAGACTTGGGTCTGATTGCCATGACTTATGGCAATGTTTATGTGGCCAGCGTGGCAATGGGGGCGCGGGACGAGCACACACTCAAGGCGTTCTTGGAAGCGGAAGCCTATGATGGGCCATCCCTGATTATCGCCTACAGCACTTGCATCGCCCACGGTATCAATATGACGACTTCCATGCAGCAGCAAAAAGCTGTGGTTGAGTCGGGGCGCTGGTTGCTGTACCGGTACAATCCAGATTTGAAGGCGGAGGGCAAGAATCCCCTGCAGCTGGACAGCCGGTCGCCCAAGAAGCAGGTGGCGGAGACATTCGCGGCGGAAAACCGCTTCAAGATGCTCACTAAGACCAAACCGGAGGAGGCTAAGCGGCTGCAAAAAGAAGCCCAGCGAGATGTTGATGAGCGCTGGAAGCTTTATGAGTACATGGCGGCGCGTTCCGCAGCCACAAGTTTGTAGTTGGGCTTTAGCCCAACCAAGAGGACAGGCGAGACGCCTGTCCTACAAGACTTGAGAGCAGATTGGCGTCGCACAGTAGAAAGATGATTTCAACTTTTTTCCACTCATGGAAAACCCCCTCTCACGTCCCCCTCCCCGCTTTTCGGGGAGGGGGTTGGGGGGTGGGGAACATCGCCGGCAACGCCTGTAGATTAATATCAGGAGACATGAGTAAATGGATCTGAGTACGACCTATCTGGGATTGCAGTTGCGCTCGCCGCTCGTCCCTTCCGCAGCAGCGCCTCTGACTGAAGAGATTGACAACGTAAAAAAAATGGAGGATGCGGGTGCCGGTGCGGTGGTGCTGCACTCGCTGTTTGAGGAGCAGCTGCTTCGCGAAAAGTTTGAGCTGCACCACCATTTGCAGTACGGAACGGAAAGCTTT
>JALOOK010000549.1 GCA_025454445.1 Oscillatoria sp. Prado101
TTTGCCGGTCATGCCAATGGAGCGCAAATCGACGAGCATCAGGTGGTTATCTGTGCCGCCCGATACAATCTTTAATCCCCGCTGGCTCAGCTGCGCCGCCATAGCGCTGGCGTTTTCAATCACAGAGGCGGAATAGGCTTTGAATTCTGGTTTGAGGGCTTCTCCAAAAGCCACGGCTTTAGCGGCAATGACGTGTTCTAACGGTCCGCCTTGGGTGCCGGGGAATACTGCTTTATCGAGTTTTTTGCCCAGTTCTGGGTCGCCGGTCAATATTATACCGCCTCTTGGCCCACGCAAGGTCTTGTGGGTGGTGGTGGTGACGACATGACAGTGGGGGATGGGGCTGGGGTGATGGCCGGTGGCCACTAACCCGGCGATGTGGGCGATATCTGCCAGCAGGTAGGCTCCCACTTGATCGGCTATGGCGCGGAATTTCTCAAAATCGATCGTGCGGGGGTAAGCGGAGTAGCCGCAGATGATCAATTTAGGCCGGTGCTGCTTTGCCAGTTCCAGGATTAGGTCGTAGTCGAGCTGTTCTGTTTCCCGGCTGACGCCGTAGTGACGCACTTGGAACCACTTACCGGAGACGTTCACCGGCGAGCCGTGGGTCAAGTGGCCCCCGTGGGACAGATCCATCCCCATGATCGTGTCTCCAGGCTCCAACAGGGCCAGGAACACGGCAAAGTTGGCTTGTGCGCCGGAGTGGGGCTGGACATTGGCGTGGGCGGCACCAAACAGCTGCTTGGCCCGGTCTATGGCCAGCTGCTCGATGCGGTCGATGTGCTCGCAGCCGCCGTAGTAGCGTTTGCGGGGCAGCCCCTCGGCATACTTGTTGGTCAGTACGGAGCCTTGGGCGGCCAGAACTGCCGGTGAGGTAAAGTTTTCACTGGCAATCAGTTCCAAGTGATCCCGCTGGCGCGTCAGTTCGCGCCCAATCAACTCGGCTACAGCTGGATCGGTGGCAGCCAGGATGTCTGAGTTACTCTGAGTCACAGGGAAATCCCCTCACGAGAAATGTTAAGAATTGTTTGAATCTCCGGCGCTTGGCGCTTTCAGCCACCGAAAATGCGGGGGCTGTTTTGGCCAGCCAGTTTTTCCCAAAGAAGTATATTATACCTTATTTGCGCCTGGTTTGGGCTGGAATCAGTCGCGAAGCGAGCCGGTGAGGGAAGGAGCCGGTCGAGCCGCACCGGCAGGCTCTGCTGCGATTTTCTATTTTCTAGTTAGAACTGACACAACCGATACTTCAGCTCTCTGGCGGCGAGCGTTAAGCTTTGTGTTGTTTGGCTCGCTCTCCCTGAAAGCCTGACTTAGAATAAACTCAAAGGATTTTGGGGAATATCGGAGGTGTGGAATGCTGGTGATTTTAATGGACGATCAAATTATTTCCCCTCAGCAAGTCTGCCAGACCTGCTTAATGGCCGATGGCAGCGGTCAGCCGCGCTGGCGTCACGGTCAGCTAGGCTGCGGACACCCGCTAGGCAAGCCTGCGTCTCACCAAGCAGAGCAGTACGAGTGCCAGATGGGCTTCCGGATCGCCAATATCCAGTGAGGGGCGCTATTGGCACCGCAGTCGGGTTGCGGGGCGGATGGAAAGACTATGGGCGCAGACTTGGCCCTCTGGTCTGGCTAGCCTGCGCTTGTGCGCTATCCTGAGTTTAGGAGAAACTGACGATCAACACTCTGGCTCAGGAGGATACCTCATGTCTTGGCGCGGGTCTACGACTGTTTCCGACCGGATTTTTGCATGCCTGCCGTATCTGCTTCCCCTGATTGATGGCCTGGACTTTGGGCGGTTTTTATTTGACCAGTTTCCGGCCTTGCAACTGGTTTTCATGCCGCTGCTGCCCTTGATACAGATTTACAGCGGTATCCCCTTTGCAGGATTTATTATTTTCTTGGCCTTATATCTCGGCGTGGTGAGAAACGAAAACATCAGCCACTTCATTCGTTTCAACACCATGCAGGCAATTCTTCTGGACATCATTTTAATTCTCTGCAGTCTGGTTGTGCCAATTTTAGCAAAGGGCCTCCCCGTCACATTTGTCCTTGAAACTCTCTATAACATGATATTTCTGGGCATCCTGGCAGCTTTTATCTATTCAGTTGCCCAGTCGCTGATGGGGCGTTACGCAGAAATTCCCACCCTTTCCGATGCGGTTCACATGCAAGTGCGCTAGCGGCTGATCGGCGGGGTGACACCCTGATGGCACCCGAGTCGCGCTATTGCGTTTTGGGATTTCGCCGCGCCACAACGGTATTTTCCAGGCTGCCAATGCCTTCTATTTCGACGCGAACGCGGTCGCCAACTTGCAGTGGCCCTATTCCAAGCGGCGTTCCCGTCAGCACTACATCTCCCGGCAAGAGTGTCATCACCTGCGAGATATAGGACACCAGCACGTCCGGCGGAAAGACCATCAGGTCGGTGCCGGCGGACTGCACCGGCTGGTCGCTGTCGTTGAGAAATGTCTGCAGGCGTGCGCCCGGACTCAACTCTCGGACGACCCACGGCCCAAGGGGGCAGAATGTATCAAACCCTTTGGCCCGCGTCCACTGGTCGTCCCGCTTCTGTAAATCCCTTGCTGTTACGTCATTGGCGATCGTGTGCCCCCAAATTTTGGCTTGCGCTTGTTCCGGGGTGCAGTCGGTACAGGGCTCTCCGATGACGAGGGCCAATTCTCCTTCGTAGTCCACTCGCTGTGACTGGGGGGGATAAGCAATCTCTCCTCCAGTGGGGATGACAGCGGTTGGCGGTTTGAAAAATAGCAGCGGTTCGCTGGGAACGGGGGTTCCCATCTCGGCGGCATGGTCGGCATAATTCTTGCCGACGGCCACAATTTTGGACGGTGCGCACGGAGCTAGCAGACGGTATGTGTCCGGCTCTAACTGCAAGTTCGTGG
>JALOOK010000154.1 GCA_025454445.1 Oscillatoria sp. Prado101
TAATGTCAATCCCCACCGACGCCGCCGCCCGTCCCCCATCGTACTTTTGCGCCACTATCAAATAGCTGCGAGACTCGCCACCCACATCTACAGTCACTTCTTGGCGCATTTGACTGTCCGCACCCGCAAAAAACTCGCGCATTAATTCCCCAAAATATGGGCGGAGCTCCAGAAAGCCAATCTCTTCACCGACAAACGCCTCTGGGGCGAGGTTAAAAGTCGCTCCCAAGTGCCGGTTCACCCCAATGTAGCGCAAATCGGAACCAATCCAAGAAACCAGCCCGGGCACCGCATCCAAAACTGCCTGCAATTGAGCCTTTGCCTGCTGCAGCGCCTCTTCGGCTCGCTTGCGCTCCGTAATATCCGTTAAAATGCCAATAAAATGGGTGAGATTCCCGCCGGCATCGTAAATCGGCGAAACGCTCAACTCGTTCCAGAACAGGGTGCCATCCTTTCTGTAATTGCGCAGCACAACGTTGCAGTCTCTCCCTTCTCGAATCGCAGCCCGCAGTTTCTCCAAGTCCGGCTGATTTGTCTCATCTCCTTGCAGAAAGCGATCGTTGTGTCCAATCACTTCCGCAGCAGAGTACCCCGCGATCCGCTCGAAGGCTGGATTCACATAAATCAGCGGCAAATCGGGGAGTCTGGCATCAGAGATAATTATGCCATTACTGCTGGCAGCTATCGCCCTGTCTCGCAATCTCAATCTTTCTTCCACCTCTACGCGCTCAGTGATGTCCTCCACCATGCCCAGTTCGTAGCGCGGCTTGCTCTCCCCATCTCGAATCATGCCGGCAGTCAGATGCACCCAGACAATTTCGCCGCTCTTCTTGAGGTAACGCTTCTCGATTTGATACCGGCAGATTTCCCCTCGCAAACACTCCTGGATATAGGGCATTTCTCTGTCAATATCTTCCGGATGGGTAAGCTCATCAAAACGCAGTTCCTTCAGTTCTGACTCTGTATATCCCAAGATTTGGCACAAAACAGGATTCACTTGCAGCCCTTTCCCACTGATATCATTCAGGAGCATCCCAATCGGCGCGTCCTGAAAAACTCGGCGGAATTTTTCTTCGCTCTCCCGCAATGCTTCTTCCACCCGCTTGCGCTCTGTGATGTCCCGGGAAACGGCCATCAGTTCCACCACATTCCCCGACTCAGGATCGCGCACACTCCGGCTCGTTGTTTCAAACCAAATATAACTGCCGTCCTGGCGGCGGATGCGGTAGGATACTGTCGAAATGTCGGGCAATTCCAGGATAGTTGCGTGGGATTTTTCAATCTGTGCCAAATCTTCTGGGTGGAAAAACTCATAAGGCGAGCTACCCACCAATTCTTCAGGCTCGTACCCCAGCAGAGTGCGGCTCGCCGGCGAGGCGTACAGGTAAACTCCTTTCGGGGTGTGCCGGCTGATCATGTCGGTGGCGGTTTCTGTCATCAGCCGGTATAGCTCCTCACTTTCTCGCAGCGCCGCTTCCGCCCGTTTGCGCTCCGTAATGTCGCGAGTCATCCCGCGATAGCCGAGGAATTTGCCCTTTGAGTCAAAGAAGGGAGTCCCACTACTTTCCAGAACAACCAGATACCCGTCTTTATGAATGCTTCTGTGTTCCAAACAGCTGAATGGCTGTTGCGCCAGAGCGATAGGAGTAAAAATGCCAGCAACGCGCTGCGCCTCAGCCACCGGCATGAAATCAAAAGGAGTCTTGCCCAGCACTTCTTCTGGCTCCCAGCCCAAGATGTCCCGCACTTTGGGGCTGGCATAAGTGCAGACGGCATTTTCATCTATTTCCCACACCCAGTCGCTGCTGGTTTCCAGCAAATTGCGGAACCGCTCCTCACTTTGGCCCAGCGCTCGCTCGGCGCGTTTGCGCTCCACTATTTCAGAAAGCAGGTGCCGGTTCAGCGCCCTCAAGCTATTTGTGCGCTCCTCAACTCTCACTTCTAGCTCTTGGTTGAGCTTTTGCAGCGCTTTCTCTGCCTTTACCCGCTGGGTGATGTCGCGGGCCAAACCATAGCTCAAGCCTTCTTCCGGAAACGGCACCCAGTTCCAAGACAGCCACCTGTATGACCCATCCTTGCAGCGCCAGCGATTCTCGCAGGATCGCGCAGGCTGTTGGCTTTCAATTTCCCGCTCAAATTCAGTCTTTTTGGCTTCCCAGTCATCGGGGTGAAGGAATTCGCTGCAGTGCTTGCCTTCTAATTCCTCTTGACTGTAGCCCAGGATTTTTTCCCAAGCTGGGTTAACTGAAGTGAGATAACCCCTGCAATCGACAACCGCTATCAAATCCAGGGAATTGTTGAAAAAGCGCTGGCGCTCCTTAATAGCCCACTTCAGTTCCGCGATTTCCCTGCCTTCTGCAATTAGCAGCGCCGCACTGCCGGTATTGTCAAACACCGGCTTCAGGGAAAAATCCAGCGTCAGCGCCTCATCCCCCTTCCCGATCGCCCCCACCTCGTAATGGACTGTCTCACCGGCTTTGGCCCGATCTATCGCCTCTCTCAACCCCTGCTGAGTCTCTGGCGACACACTCCACCACCCCGTCTCCCAAAACAAACGCCCACTCACATCACCCGCTTTAACTCCTGCAAAGTCTAGCGCCGTCTGGTTGGCTTCCAGCACAGCGCCATCCGTTGCCAGCAGCCAAGTCAGCTGGAATCTGCTGTTGAATACAGCCCGGAATTTTCTCTGACTTGGCAACAGTATTTCTGCTGATCGCTTTCCTGAAACCAGCGAGCAAGAGTTGCCGGCAATCTCCGCCAAACATGGTTCAGCCAGCAGGTTGTAGCCGGTGGGCCCAAGAGAGCGCCACGAACCGTCGTAATGCCGGAATCGGCACTTTACCGATGCTGTCCCACCCAGATTTTCCATGTTTGTCATCACACTCACTCACAATCTTGGCCGCATCTTCTCGATAAACCAATTCTAACGCACTTTTGCCGATTTTCTCTTTTAGCTTACATCCCAACATTATCTCATATTCCCTCGTTCCCAGCTGCCAGGCTGGGAACGCCGTCCTGTCGCCTGCTGCGACTTTGGGCAGATAAGAAGATTAAAAGCCTAAAAGCTTAACACCATTGGTTAGGGGTTAGATTTTAGCAGAAAAGTAGATAATTAACTCAATGCCCCATCCTTGCATCCAAAATCTTCCCTACACCGGCAAGCATTTGCCCTCCCGCAGCATCCGCTCAAACTCTGCCGCTGGCACTGGCCGGCTGAACAGATAGCCCTGCATGGCATCGCACCCATATTGGCGCAAGACAGCGAGTTCCGCTTCCGTTTCCACCCCCTCTGCAATCACTTTCAGATTCAGGCTGTGGGCCATTTGAATAATCGCCCTAGTAATGGCGGCGTTTTTGGAATCGCGATCGATATTGCGGACAAAGCACATGTCAATTTTTATTGTATCAAATGGAAAACTTTTTAGATATTTAAAAGAAGAGTATCCTGTGCCAAAGTCGTCAAGAGATATTTGGATATTGTGGGATTTTAACGATTTCAAAATTTCGACATTTTCTTGAACAGTTTGGATGAAAATTCTTTCTGTAAGCTCTAGTTCCAGATATTGAGAGTCAGCACCGGCACCCAGTAAGATATGGAGGACTGTTTCGCTAAAATTGGGCTGCTGGAACTGGCGGCCCGACAGGTTCACCGCTATTCTCACAGGCGGCAGCCCAGCTCGATTCCAGGCGGCGATCTGGGTGCAGGCAGTTTGCAACATCCACTGATCGATGAGTAAAATCAGGTCGGTCTGTTCGGCGAGGGGAATAAATTCTGCCGGCGAGACGAACCCCCATTCCGGATGCAGCCAGCGCACCAGAGCTTCCGCACCGACAATTTCCCCAGACTGGAGGTTAACTTGGGGCTGGTAGTAGACCTGAAATTCGCAGCGCTGCAAAGCTTGGCGCAGGCTGGCCGACCGCATCCGCATCCGGGAGACGACGCCATTCATTTGGGGCGTGTAGAACTGGTACTGATTGCCGCCAAGCTGTCTGGCCTGGGACAGGGCCAAGTCAGCATTCTGGAGCAGGGTGTCGGCGTCGCCACCATCGTGCGGGTAAACAGAGATGCCGATGCTCGCCGTGACAAACACTTCACAACCGCTGACAACAAAAGGCTGGCAGAAGGCATTGAGGACGATCGTGCAAGTCTCGGCAGCATCCGGCTTGTGTTGGCCTGGAGCCAAGACGATGGCAAACTGATCGGCCCTCAGGCGAGCCACCGTATCCCCAAGAGCCACACAAAGCCCGAGCCGGTCAGCCACAGCTTTGAGCAGCTGGTCGCCCACCTGATAGCCAAAAGTCTGGTTGAGCCGGTTGAAGCGATCCAGATCCAGAGACAGCACCGACAGACTTTGCTGGTGGCGGCTTGCTTGGGCGATCAGCTCTCCCAGGCGGTTTCGCAACAGCTGCAGGTTAGGGAGATTGGTGAGGCTGTCATAGTGCAGCAAATAATTGAGCCGTTCTTCTGCCTGCTTGAGTTTGATACTGTACCGATTTGCCAGGGCGGTTTGTTTTTCCAAGCGAGTCGAGATCGCCAGCAGCAGCTCACTGCGCCGAAAAGGTTTGGTAAGATAATCGTCAGCACCCAAGTTCATGCCAAAGCGCAGGTCGCCTTGGTCAGCCTTAGCCGTGAGAAAAATGAAAGGAATCGCCGCAGTAGCCGGGTCAGCTCTCAGCGCATCCAAGACGCCGTACCCGTCCAGTTCCGGCATCATAATGTCGCACACAATCAAATCGGGCCGGTGTTCCCGAGCCAGCCGCACCCCGATCAAACCGTTTTCTGCCCCCAGGGCGTCGAAATCCCCACTAGAGTCAAGGATTTCCAGAATGTTGGCTCGCACAAGAGCCTCGTCTTCGATAACCAGAATCTTGAACATTAGACTTTGAGATTGCGGAGATTGCGGTAGATTTGAAAACTGCATAAAAGCTTTTTCCGAATATTTGTAAATGCAGCAGGACAGTCGTTTTTAGATTTAAAATAATAGCTCTTAGATGGGAGACTGGAAACTCCTTCCAGTGACAGAGTTGCAGTTCGGGGCGGGCCAGCGCGTCGCCATCAAACGGATTCCCGCGCAGCGGTCAGCGCTCGATTTTGGAGTTAAGCAGATTAAATTTCCGCAGCAGCCGGATATTATCCGGCGTCAGCAGATTTTGCAACTCAGACACTTGATTGAGCAGGGCAATTTCCCGGTCAAACTCTTGCTGCAAAATGTCCAAATAGCGATCGCTATTGCCTCCCGGCGGGGGATTTTTCAGCAGCCGAATCGCCATATTGATATTAGACAGAGGATTGGACAAATCTGAAATCAGCTTCTTCAGCAGCCCTTGCTGGGTTTCGTTTATCTGCTGGAGTTCCTGCATTTTTTGTTGCAGGGCTTCAGCCCGCTGGCGCTCAGCCATGTATTGCTGGATCACCGCTTGATGTTTGGCGAGTCGGGCGCTAATCGCTTCCAGCAACTCTTTGCGCCGAAACGGCTTGGTGAGATAGTCGTCTGCCCCCAAGGTCATCCCCTGCCGCAGATCGTTCTTGTCCGCCTTCGCCGTCAGAAAAATGAACGGAATCGTGGCGGTAGCCGGCTCACTTCTCAGCTGGGTCAGCACCTCATAGCCGTCAAGTTCTGGCATCATCACGTCGCAGACAATCAAGTCGGGGAGGTGTTCCAAGGCCAGTTGCACCCCGCTGATCCCGTTTTCAGCCCCAATGGCGCTGAAACCCCCAGAGCTAAGTATTTCTAGGATATTGGTTAAAACTGGGTTCTCGTCCTCAATTACCAGAATCTTCTGCATCATTCTTTTGTAACATCCCTCAGAACGCCCCTACTATATCTCAGCATACTGGTGGGATGAGTGGCGGGCAACCGTTCCGCGCCGGGATCAGGCACCCTTGCATTGTGGCGGGAGTGGGGCTCGGGCACGATCGCATTGGTCAATTATCACTTACCCCCTAACCCCTAACCCCTAACCCCTAACCCCTCCTAACCCCTAACTTCTGGCGAATGGGGATTTCAATGGCGAACTCCGCCCCCTGACCCGGTTCCGAGACGCACCGCAACACCCCGCCGTGCTTGTCAACGATGATTTGGTAGCAGACAGACAGTCCCAAACCGGTACCGGCACCCACCGGTTTAGTCGTGAAAAACGGGTCAAACAGTCGTTCTTGAACCGAAGGCGCTATGCCCGGGCCACTGTCAGCAATCAGGATACGAATAAATTGGGCATTGGGTATTGGGGGCAGTGGGCGATGAAGCATTGGTGATTTTTCTTCTCCCCCAGGCACCATTGGCCATGCTCCATTCCCCACTTCGGTGCGAATCCGAATCGTAGGGTTTGGGCGCTGTGGCGGGAGTGGGCATTGCTGTTCTTCCCCATGCCCAGTCCCCGATGCCCGGTGCCCCATTTCCAAGGCATCAATCGCATTAGTCAGGATATTCATAAATACCTGGTTGAGCTCGCCGGCATAGCACTCCACCAAAGGCAGTTGGCCGTACTCCTTGACAACCTGGATCTCTCGATGCCCGGGTTTGCCTTTCAGGCGATTTTGCAACAGCAGCAGGGTGCTCTCCAGACCTTCGTGAATGTCAACCTGCTTGATCGAGGCTTGATCCAGGCGAGAGAAGGTGCGCAGCGAAAGCACAATTTGGCGGATGCGCTCTGCCCCCACTTTCATTGAATCCAGCAGTTTCGGCAAGTCTTCGAGCATAAAATCCAAGTCCAGGTCTTCCATTCGTTCGGAAATCTCTGCGCTCGGCTCTGGACAGTGCTTCTGGTAAAGTTGCAGCAGTCCGAGCAAGTCAGCAGTATAGTAGCTGGCGTGGGAGAGATTGCCGGTGATGAAGTTGACTGGATTGTTGATTTCGTGAGCCACACCGGCCACTAACTGGCCGAGGGCCGACATTTTTTCACTCTGAACCAGCATAGCTTGGGTCTGTCTGAGTTCGCCAAGGGTTTTCTCTAGCTGCTGGGTTTGCTCTCTCAATCGCGCTTCCGATTCCCGCAAGGCAACCTCGGCTCGCATGCGTTCAGTAATGTCCCGCAAAGAAGCGAGAAACGCCCTTTCTCCTTCCCACTCCGTTTCCACGATCCGCATTTCGGCAACGGCACTGCCGCCACCGGCTCGCCTGACGTCCACATGCGCCTGCACAACCCGCATGTCAGAAGCCGCCGCTGCCCCAATCCCCCGGACATGGTCGGTGTTGATCTCAGACGCTGGCCTTTCCACCACCAGCGTCACGAATAATTCCTGGCTCAACAGTTCCGCCGCGCTGCAGCCAAACAGGCATTCCGCCGACGGGTTGGCAAATCGCACCCTTCCCCTGCCATCCACAATCACGATCGCATCCGCGTTCTTGTCGATCGCATTGCGAAACCGAGCCTCAGAAGCTTGCAGCTGCTGCCTGAGCTGTTCCACTTCCGCACAGAGCTGCTCCTCCCGCTCGGAATGGCTCAATGCCGTATCTTTCTCCTCCAGAGGGTGCTTAAATAAATTCCATATATAATTTACCGCTTCTTTGACATCAGGTTGGCCGTCTTTGGCCAGATGCTGCCCCCAAGAAGGCATTTTTTTCGCCGATCGTTGGCGGTAACTCCCCTTAATGATTTTATTAATCTGGGTTTCGTTCGTGCTGGTTATAAACATACTTCACCACTCCGGAAAGCCGGTTGAGACTTAAACCACCCTGCCCTTGCGAGCGGTATCTTTTTTTAGATTTTTGTAACAATTTTGTTACATTAAGCGCTTGTCCCAGCAGGATTAAGCAACGTACCAATAGTGATTTTTAGGACGCGCCAACCTCGCTCAAGCCCGCGATTTCTCGCTGGCAGTCAACAAACGCTGACAATTAAATGCTAGAAACTCACAACCCAATTAGGCATCGGTAAAACTCATCAATCTGGCTACCGTGAATATGCGGATATCTTTCTCCGTAAACTTAAGTAAGTAGCTGAGAGTGTAAAGTCTGGCTGCAGCGCCGGTCAATACCAGCAACCGGGTTTCTTGGGATGGGACGCCAAAAATAGCCAAATCCTCTGGGCAGAACAGCTGGAGCGCGGTTTTCAAATGGCTGCGGCGCAACGCCAGCAGGACAGCTATCTGCTATCTTGCCGGTGATTGAAGTGAATGACCGTGCGGCGAACGCCAATCTCAACAGTTTCAATCTCAACAGTTTAAGTTGAGCGGCAGCGTAACGGTAACAGTGGTGCCCCCAGCCAAACCCCCCTCACCGACGTGACTCTCCAGGGCAATCGAGCCACCGTGCGCCTCCACCGACTTCTTGACAATCGCTAGGCCCAAACCGGCACCGGGCTTGTTGCCCACATTGTTGCCGCGATAGAAACACTCAAACACTCGCGGCAAATCTTCCACAGGAATGCCGGTGCCGGAATCAGAGATGCGGAAAATAGCCACTTTCTCCCCTTCCCGGTGGCAAGTCTCTGAAAACACCTGTACCGGCGGGTTCGCCCCGGATATCTCCGCGCCTGGTTTGAGATTTCCAAACGCGCCCCCACCCGGCGCGGAACCCAGCGCCGCAGACTGCCGGCACCCGACTGCTGGATCTTGAGCAATCAGTTCAAAGTGAATCGGGCTGCCCTCCGGGGAATAGTCAATGGCATTGCACAGCAAGTTGCCAAAAATATATTGCAACAGCTGCGCGTCCATACAAGCGCCGGTAAAGTCGCCGCCACTGACAAAAGTGATGGGGTGCTTGCTGCCATCCCGGACAGCCGCCGCTTCAACCAACTCCCGGCAGATGTTTTCCAGATCCACCGGCACCGGATGGCAGTCCAGCTTGCCGGATTCAACCCTGCCCATGACCAGAATATCATTTAACATCTCGGTCATGTGCAAAGCAGCTGTTTGA
>JALOOK010000550.1 GCA_025454445.1 Oscillatoria sp. Prado101
CTTCGGCCTGAACATCCTGTGGAATAAAAGCCGATTTTATCAGCCTGATAACCTTCTGGCACTTCTCCGATAGCCGCTGCCACATCTCCTGTTTGCACCGCTCATAATCTTCCCCAAAAACTTCCTGATAGTGCGCTGACACCGCCCCCACAAATTCCAAACTATCGGCGCATTCAAGCAACTCAACCCAGCCCAAAATCTCAGTTTCTATCTCCCCACAAACAGGCATCTCTTTTGTGAGTGCCGGTGCCTCAGCTACAGACGCGCACCGGCTTCCCGTTAGCGCCGCGACTTCCATAGAGCTATTACACACCCCTCCCCCTGCCGGTTCAGTGGTGACACTCCCAGAAGTGTCGTTAACTAACGACAAATTTACGACACTTTTTCCCCCCGTGTCAGCAGCCTCAAACTCAACCCCAGAGAGAGTTTCGCCAATTTTGTCGCCGCTGTCGTTAACGGCAGAGCCATCCGCATAATTTTCCTGTTCGGGGCGGGTTTCCAGCGTCAAAGAAAAATCAGCAGTTTTTTTGTCGTCAGTGTCAGCAAAATCCGGCAAAGTCTCTCCGCTGTTAGGCTCCAGACTGCTGACAAAAGTCGTTAAAGTATCGTTAGCTGTCGTTAGTTTCTCCGCACTCTCCCCATTTTCGCCGGCATCAGGAGAATAACCCGCAGGCGACAGTCCTGATGGGTTTTTTGGCCCAACCGGCCAATTCTTGTTAGGGCTTGGACCACCCGATGACGGAGGTTTCGTGTTCCCCCCAGAAAACGCGAAATATTTCTTATCTCGAAATTCCCCATAGCCATGAGCCGCCAGATATTTACAGTGCGCCGATACCTCCGCGCTAGATGCCTTCCGTAAAGCCCGGATACCACTCTTCATCCGCCGCACCTCAACTGGCACACCTTTCTCCTTAGCGAAATCCTGAATCTTTAGCAAAATTCCTGACAGCTGCGATTGCGGAGCATTTTGAGCGTATATCAGTCGCAATTGACCCATGTAATAATCCAGAAGCCGGATGGCACCCAGCATCGTCTCGCCGCTCACCGTCGGTGCCGGTTTAACGCCAGCTAGCACCGCATTCACCAGATGCAGCCAGAGAGCAAACCGCGCCAAATAACTCTCAAATTTCGGGTAAGCGGTTTTTAACCCCTCATGATCTTCTTGGAGCTGCATGTCAACTAGCTGATGCTGCTTAGTCTGAAACAGCAGTTTGGCATCGTAGCTCAACAAATAGTCCGCCGGTTCAATCTTCTCCAGCCCTGTGTACAGCCGGCGCAGAGCATCAGACAGTTCGATATTGTTGTTTTGCTCAGGCAGCAGATGGTGGTGGCTGGCTGGCGCATCAGCAGCGCAAAATAGCCAGCGAGCCCACTCACCGGTAATATCGTCGTGTTCCCCCATCAGCCTCTGTAGCTTTCCCCATTGCGTTGAGCCGGTGCGGCTGATGCAGGAACGCTCCAGATAGACTGACTCCTTAATCCGGTCTTTGATTAATGGTCCGCCATTGAATTCTGACAGTTCAAGCTCGCTATCATCCCCTATCCCGTTGCGGTACTTGTTGCGGGCGGTGAAATATCCCGAAGCTTCATCCCTATACATAAGAAAGCCCCGTGGATTTTCCTCATGGATGTGAGCGCATGCCTCAATCGTTGAGTCTGAGATGATATAGCGCTTGTACGGGGGGGGAGGGGTAGGCGGTTCCCCGGCATTTTTCTCATTTATGCTCGCCTTGTTCCACTTCGCCATATCTCGTTCATATTGCCGCGAAAGCTCTTTCCAGCGGTGAAGTTCCTCGGATTGCAGTTTGAGCAGGGGTTCAAGGATGACCTTTTGTGCCGGCGTCTTCTTGTGGCCAGATGGAGCGACAATTATGGTGCGGAAAATGGCGGGTTGGGTGTAATTTGCCTGGGCGTTTATCACGATGCGAGCGCCCCCCATTCGCGAACTGGCTGCCGCCAGCAATGTTGTCAGCAAGTATTCCGGCGCTGTTGGCATGGAGTCGGCGGTTTTGACTATCAGGGAAATGAGCCAACCCCTATCTCCATTTATCACTTGGGCCCAATTCAGGCGTTCCTTTTTCGCCTCAAACAAGCCCGGCAGTTTTTCGGAGATTTCCAGCATCTCGGCAGTAACTTCCGCCTCTGCCTCTACTTCGTTAACGACTCGCCACAAATCCTGAGGGCGATTGCCGTATTCCTTGGCTATCGCCTGAATTATTGCCTCTTTTTTGGCCCGGGAAAGTTCTTGAGAGGCAATATAATTGGCCAGATACAGGATTAAATCTGCGTACTCCGACACTTTCAGTGCGCCATTCCCAATGGCTGCGACTTGAGTGGGGCGAGTCGCTTTCTGACTGTTTTGTTGCGGCGCGGATGCCGGTAGAGTGTGCAATTTTGGCCCTACAGCTGCCATGATGTCGCTGACGCTGGGGCTGGCATCTGCAATCCAGTCAGCGATGTCCAGCCCGCCGGATTGCGGCAAGTTTGTCCAGGTGGATTGGCTGGGGGGAACAAACAGCCACTGGGCATCAGGAAAATTGGCGGCGATGGCTTCCATGTGCGCCATCCCCGGAATGTCCCGATCCGGGCAGAGCACGACGGTTGCGCCCTCCAAATCCTTTGAGTCTGAGGGCTTCCATTTGCCGCTTCCCCCAATGTTGCAGGTGGCCGGCAGGCCCTGGGCCCACAGGGCGTCCGCGCAAGGTTCGCCCTCCACTATAAATATTGTCTCGCCCCGCTCTATCGCTTGGCGGATGTCCCCATACCGGTAAACTGGGATGTCCTGGCGATTGGTTCCTTTCAATCCTTTTTCCCAGCTGCTGCCATTCCAGCGTTCCTGCCAAATCTTGCGGTTTCCCTCGCCGTCATCGATCCGGCACACCCGCACCCGCCGGTT
>JALOOK010000155.1 GCA_025454445.1 Oscillatoria sp. Prado101
CGCTTTCAGGGTAGCGTACTCAGCCAAGTGGTCGGTCACATCCGTGTAAAGGATTTGATACACAATCACAATCCCGACAATAAAGCCCATCGCCGTGCCCAGAGTGAAAATAAAACCAATTGCCGTGCTGTTCTGCCAGTAACCTCTCTCCCAATCCAAAAATCCCTCTTTCGAGAGAACCCTCACATCATCCGGGAAGAACGCTCTCATCCTTTCCACCGTTTCTCTCACATCAACTCCCGGCTTTAACTTAACAATTCCCACATCAATCAAACCTTTATTGCTGCGATTAAAAATCCTCAAAAAGTTTAAATCGCTGGTGATAAGATTTCCGTCCGCACCGAACGACGCCCCCAGCGTAAACAGCCCTCTCACCTTAATGCGGCGTCCTCCCACCTCCGTTGTGATGGTTTCCCCCTGATTAAACTTTTCTGGTATTGGCCCAAATTCGGCCCGAGAAGCGTCATCAAACAAAACCACATCTGACAGCCTAATTTTATCGATATTTTGCCGCACTGCCGGCAAATCAAACACCGGATCGGACGGGTCAAATCCAACGACAAGAATGCTGCGCGTATTGGCTTTTTTGCACTTTTTATCCAGGTCTTCATGGGAAAGCTTTTGATGTTCTTCTCTGCACTTCCTTTCCTCTTCTTTGGCGTAAGGATTCTTCCACAAAGCAAAATTCAAATACACAGGACTGACTGATTTCACCCCCTCAAAGCTCAGCGCTTGGTACAAGCGCCGGTGGGGAAAGCTCTTCATCGCAATCAAAGCCGTAGACTGCGGGCTGAGCAAAAAAACGTCACCCTGCAACTCGCTGTGCAAGCGCACAGAACTATCAAACAGCGCATCCCGGAACCCCAGCTGCATGAACATCAAAATGTCCGCAAAGCCAATCCCCGCCAGCGCCACAAGCAAGCGCATCTTTTCGCGGGTGAGCTGCAACCAAGCCAAAGGTGTTTTCATATCAATTTGGGATTTTGGATTTGGGATTTTGGATTTGGGATTTTGGATTTGGGATTGGGCATGGGGCATTGGGCATGGGGCATTGGGCATGGTAAATTTTCCCTGATACCCAGCTTTTTTCCCTCATTCTCAGGCTCGGCATGGACACAATCAAAGAATCGGAAAAACTCACTATTCTCTTAGCCCGTGTGGGCGGGCTTTGTTTGTCGCAGTGAATTTACAATCGCCAGGAAACTAGCAAAAATTCAAAGCGCAACAGCTTACTTCTTCGCTCCCGCATCCACCTTCGGGGATGCTCCCGAAGGCACCTTCGCTCCCGCATCCACCTTCGGGGATGCTCCGGACTGCACCCCATCCTCTCCCAGCATAATTTTAACCTCCACCTGTAAATTAGTTAACCCCTTAACTCGCTTGCTATCTTCCTTATCGAGGCGGATTTTCACCTCAACCACCCGCGCATCCACATCTGCAGCCGGATCGGTATCCAGGACATCCTTTTTGCTAATTTGTAAACCCACCTCAGCCACCGTTCCCTTCAACTCTCCAGCAAACGCATCATTGGTAATCATCGCCCGCTGACCGGCACGCACCTTGCTAATATCACTTTCATACACCTCCGCCACCACAAACATCTGGTCAGTCTGTCCCAGCTCGACAATGCCATCATTGCCGACCACCTCACCCGGTCGGGCGTGAATTTTCAAAATTTGCCCATCTACCGGCGCTCTCACATCCGCCAATTCCAAATCTGCCCGAGCCCTCTCCACAGCCGCCTGCGCACTGTCAACTTCAGCCCGAGCCGCTTGCACGTCCACCGGCCTAACTTCAGCAATTCTATCCAAATTCGCCTCAGCTTCCTCAATTTGCTTTTGCAGCGTCGCCACGGTCTCATCCCGAGTCGCTGTAGCCTCATTGATCTGCTCGCTCAGAGTCTTCACCGTCTTTCTTAAAGTAGCTTCCGCCTCCTCAATCTGCTTCTCACCCGTAGCCACAATCTTACCGAGAGTCGCATCCTCCTCGCGCAACTGCTTTTCGCCCGTAGCCACAATCTTGTTGAGGTTCGCGCGCTCCTCTTTCAGCTGCTCTTGACCGGCAGCCACAATCTTGTTAAGATTAGCAATCCCCTCATTCAGCTGCTCCGCAACCGTTTCCTGCGTCAGGCGCTTGCTGTCAAACTGCGAAACAGAAATCGCGCCGGCTTTATACAGCTGCTCGTAGCGCTCGAACTCCGAGCGGGCATTTTTCACCTCCGCCTCAAGTCTGGCAACCGCTGCCTTTTGGGCAGCAATTTGCCCTTGCTGCTCAGCCTTTAAGCGCTCAATTGTTGCCTCTTGAGCAGCCTTTTCCTCTTGCAGCTGAGCGGTCAGTCGAGCAATCCTCGCCTTTTGAGCCGTCCTGTCCCCTTGCAGCTGAGCTATCACTCTAGCCACAGTAGCCTCTTGAGCCTGCTGTTCCCCTTGCAGCTGAGCGAGCAAGCGAGCAATCGTAGCCTCTTGAGTTTGCCTTTGCCCTTGCAGCTGCGCTTGCAAGCGAGAGATCGTAGCCTTCTGAGCCGCAATTTCCCCAGCTTTCGCACCGGCTTCCACCTGTGCCAGACGGGCTCTAGCCACTTGCACCTGTTTTTCGGCTTGTTGCAAAGAAGCCCAGCGCTGGTTCTGGCTGTCGAGAACCGCAAGCACTTGCCCAGCGCGAACCGCAGCGCCCTCTTTCACGAACACTGCCTTAACCCGAGATCCTTCCTGAGAGTTAGGAGCGGACAGTTTCATCACTTCTCCCTGGGGTTCGAGCCTCCCCAAAGCGCTCACCGCCGGCGGCGGAGCCGGTGCGGGAGCCTGCGGCTTTGGAGCACTCATCTGAGAGAGTTGGTAATAAGCCGCGCCAGTAACAGCAATTCCCGCCGCACTGACCAACCCAATCAGCCACCAACCCCCAGGTTTTAAGAACCGTTTATCCTTCAACCGGGACTCCTGCTCCATCAGATATTAGTCCCATTATAGAGCCGTTCAAAATGATTTGCGCAACCGCATAGGGCCCAGAACCCCGGTTTCTTTAAGAAACCGGGGTTCTGAAATTTACACGAAGGTTATTGACGCCCTATAGTAGGACGAAAGCCGACTTGAAAATAGGGGCCAAGGGGATGGGGCGTGGCGCACCGGCGTGAGATTTTCATGCGCTCCTGACCAGCCCCCAGCCACTAATAACTAATCCGCGCAATCAAAGAGCACCGTCGTCATGTAATGCTCCGCCCATTCCTGGCCAAAAGCTTTTTCCAGCACCCGGCGAGTCTTGTCATTCTTCTGCTGCTTCGTGCAGTAGTAACGCTGACCGGCTATTACCTGAGTGGCTTCCTCCCCAGAAACCGGCTGGCTTTTCAGCGCCAGCTTAACGTGAATTTCCAGATACGACTCCACCCGCGACAAAAACAGAGAATCTTCCTCGCTGCTGTTCGGGCGCACAAACAGGCAAAAATCCGAAAAAATATCAGCCCACTCCGGGAGCGGGCGAGGCTGAGAAAAATTGACCGCACCCAGCGCCGCCAGCTCCTGCTGATACCCCACCGGCAAACACTTGTCAGGGCTCACCGGCGACAGGTCCACAATCGCCGCACTCATTTGTCCCTTACCCGCCACCAAATCCGTACCGAACATTGGCAGAGCGTAGTTAGCGCGGGGAAACATCACGCAGTGCAAGATATCCAGCGTCGCCCCCACCCGCGCCAGTTCCAAGTGCAGCTTGCGGAACTCGGGAGTCTGGTAGCAGCGATTTTCAATCGTCAGCCGTTCTCCCTCCAGACGCCCCTCCACATAACCCAACTCAGGCGGCATCGGGTAAGGTGCCAAATCCAAATAGCGTTCCCAGATTGCCTCAATCCGATTAGCTAACTGGCGGATCAGCGGATGCTGTTGCTCACGCAAGGAGGAAATTGACGTTAATGACACGTTTGGAAGCCGTCCTGAATCACGCTACGCGACAAAATCTATCTTACCCGAAGCAGGTCTCCCCAAAGCGCACCCGAATTAGAGATTCCCGGCACCAAAAGCGCGGCGCTCGCTCGCATCCCCTCGTTCCCCGCGTTCCCCCGCGTTCCGGAGCCCCGGAACGCGGCTAATAAGGCTCTGACTTGAAAAGGTTCGTAGTTGGGCTGCACGCCCAAAAGCTCGCCCCGCCTCCAGGACAATTTTCATTATGTCCCCTCGTTCAAGCTGGTAACGAGGCTTTGGAGGCTCTGCCTCCTTTCTCTAATAAACAGATGAAAAGCGCAACAGCTGACCGCACTTTAGCTGATTGCCGGCTAATTCCCATATCACAAAAAAACCGACTTGTCAATAAAACAAGTTAAGCTGTTAGGCTTTTAACCTGCTTTTTCCTTGAAAGTCGGCGGAGCCGGCAGATGGCGTTCCCAGCTTGAGCTGGGAACGAGAGATAGAGATGGATAGTGTAAATTCAATGCGCCATAGCTTAAAAAACCCGGTTTCTTCAAGAAACCGGGTTTGTGGCATCTGGGCGCTGGCAAGCTTTGGGAAGCTAGCCCGCCCCAAGGCACGCAGAGAAATTCACAATTGCCGCACTCGCAGAGAGCGCACCTGTGGCTTCCCTCCCTGAGTGCCGGTGGAGCGCTCTCGCTCTCGCTTATGGCTCCTCAACGGAAGCAGCTCGCAGCGCCTGCGCCGTCTTTTCCCGGTCGAGCTTGAACACCAGTACGCCCAGCGGCGGCAAGCACAAGTCCAGGGAGTAAGGTTTATTGTGGAACCACCACTCGTCGGCCCACTTGCCGCCCAGATTCCCCATATTGCTGCCGCCGTACTTGCTGGCGTCGCTGTTAAACAGCTCAGTGTAGAATCCGAATTCCGGCACCCCAATGCGGTAGTGGCTGTGCGGCTGGGGCGTGAAATTGCACACGACGATCAGATAATTATCCGGATCTTTGTCAAGGCGCATGAACGAAACCACACTGTGCCGGTTGTCGCTGCAGTCAATCCACTCAAACCCGTCGTAACCGGCATCCTGGGTGTGGAGTGCCGGTTCGCTGCGATAGACCTCATTTAAGTCCTTGAAAAACTGCAGCATATTTTTGTGATCGTCATACTGGTGCAGGTGCCACTCCAAGTCCGCCCAGGCATTCCACTCGCTCCACTGGGCAAATTCCATCCCCATGAAAAGAGTCTTCTTGCCCGGGTGAGTGAACATAAAAGTCGAGAGGGCGCGGAGATTGGCAAACTTCTGCCAGCGGTCCCCCGGCATCTTGCCAATCATCGGGCTCTTGCCGTGCACCACCTCATCGTGAGACAGAGCCAGCATGAAGTTTTCGCTGGGGTGATACCACATGGCGAACGTGACGTTATTCTGGTGGAACTGGCGGAACCACGGGTCGAGGTGGAAATAGTCCAGGATGTCGTGCATCCAGCCCATATCCCACTTGAAGTTAAAGCCCAACCCGCCCACATAGGTAGGCCAAGTCACCATTGGCCAAGAGGTAGACTCTTCCGCAATCGTGAGAATGCCGGGGAAGTAGCTGAACAGGACGTGATTCGTCTGGCGCAGGAAGTCAGCCCCTTCAATATTTTCGCAGCCCCCATACTGGTTGGCCACCCACTCCCCATCCGGGCGGCAGTAATTGAGGTAGATGATACTGGCCACAGCGTCCACCCGCACGCCGTCGATGTGGTACTTGTCGAACCAGAACAGGGCGTTGGCGACCAAGAAGTTGCGGACTTCGTTGCGACCGTAGTTGAATACCAGAGTCCCCCAGCCTTTGTGCTCGCCCTTGCGCGGATCGGCGTGCTCGTACAGGTGGGTGCCGTCAAAGAAGGCCAAGCCGTGACCGTCTTTGGGGAAGTGGCCAGGAACCCAGTCCACAATCACGCCAATGTCGTTAGCGTGGCACTGGTCAACAAAATACATGAAGTCTTGGGGAGTGCCGAAGCGGGAGGTGGGGGCGTAGAAGCCGGTCACCTGATAGCCCCAGGAACCGTCAAACGGGTGTTCTGCGATCGGCAGCAGTTCGATGTGGGTGAAACCCAGGTCTTTGACGTAGGGAATCAGCTTGTCCGCCAGCTCCCGGTAGGTGAGGAAGCGGGCACCGGGGCGCAGTTCTGAGGCGATCACCACCGGCTCTTCTGTTCCATCAGGCAGTTTGGCCGGCTCGTCTGAGGAGGCGTGCAGCCAGGAGCCCAAGTGGCATTCGTAAACCGAAATCGGCTGCTTGAGGGTGTCGTTGTGACGCCTGCGCTCCAACCACTCGTCATCGTTCCAGGTGTAGGTGCTCAGGTCCGTGACGATCGAGGCGGTTTTGGGCCGGACTTCTTGCTGGAAGCCGTAGGGGTCGGATTTTTCGTAGATGTGGCCTTCCCAATTTTTGATTTCGTATTTGTAGTGCTCGCCAACACCCAGTGCGGGGATAAACAGTTCCCAAACGCCGTTGCCCCGTTTGGCCATTTGGTGTTGGCGACCGTCCCAGCTGTTGAAATCCCCCAGAACGGAAACGTTGCGGGCGCTGGGTGCCCAAACGGCAAAATACACGCCTTTGACTCCATCTACTTCCATCAGGTGAGCGCCCAATTTCTCGTAGATGCGGTGATGGTTGCCTTCCGCGAACAGGTGAAAGTCAAACTCCGTCAGCTTCGCTGAGCGGAAGGCGTAAGGATCGTAGATCACCCGCTCGTGCTCTCCTTGTTTGAGGCGCAGCTGGTAGTTGGCCAGTTCCGGCGTCTCGATCGCGCATTCAAAGAAGTGGGGGTGATGCACTGATTGCATCTGGTATTCTTTCCGCTGTTCCGGGAGAACCACCCACACGGCATCGGCGCTGGGTTGGTAAGCTCGCACAATCCAGCGGGTAAGTTTGCCATTCTCCTCTACCGGATGGGGCCCGAGGACTTCAAACGGATCGTGATGCTGGTTCCAAACAATGCGGTTCACCTGATCGGCGGCGATGGTCGTCGTGGACATAAACTTACCTAACCTAAAGGGGGTTCGCAGGCGTGTTCTTTGCTTTTAAGGCAGCGCCAGCATGTTGTGCGCCCTGCCCTTCCGGGCCGGCTTGCGCTCTGCTGCTGGCCTAAGTTTTCCTGACCCTCAGCAGTATCTCATCTCAGGAGGCCGATTGCCAGCGGGCGTCGGCTTGCTCGACAGCTGGCTGCTCCTGCAACAAAATGCAACAATACGCAATCAACTTTTTTAAACCGTAGCAAAATCTTTCCCAAAGTCCAAAGAATTTGTCCCGACTTCTATCTGAGGGCACAGCCGCCGGCGTTTAATCTTACCTCTGGTCTGAAAAGACTGCCTGTGGGGGCGCACTCTCCCCGAGCGGGAAGGCCACCGCCGGCATTGAAAATCAGCTTATTTTACCAGGAGCGCAGGCCGGTTGAGCGCACCGGCCCTCTTCCCCCGGCTCTGTGGCCGGCCCGCCCAAAACAGTTGAGTGCCGCTCGTGGGGGAAGGCTGTCTCCCCCACCCCCCGGTGGCCCTCGCCGTTTCCAGGCAAAGACCAGGCCCCCCAGAAACCGGCCCCGATCGTCTCCTGTCCAGCAGATTAATCTGAATAAATATTCCGGCGGAGGGGATTGGCAACCCCCCGAATGCCCCAAGGCCCAAACGCCCAAATTTCCCCCTGACCTGCTGCCCGCTCACTAGCAGTCCCGATTGCAATTTAAGGTTTTTTTACATAGTGAGCGACCGGATTTTGAGAGAAAAGCCCTGCGGTCGTCTTGGGGAACTGCAGCCAACCGCCGGCGGCGCTGCAGGCCGGTTTTTCTCTTCCCCCCTGCCCCTGAACCCCTTCCACCCCGTTCGGCTGCAATGGAACTCCTGAAGCTGCTGTGCCTATTTTTAAAATAGGTGGACTACACTGAAGTGGTGACAGGGGTATGCACTGAGTCAAACAGATGAAAATTGACGACATCTATCAATTTTTTCAAGACCCCCCTCCCATTTATCTCAACAAGGAACTCACGGTGTGCTACGTCCTTTCCGTCTTGTTGCGGGGAGATTCCTGCGGGACAGAACTGATCCAAAGACTGGAGCGGGAATACCCACAATACCGGCTTTCTGACACTATCCTCTACAGCGCTCTCAAATTCCTGGAGGACCAGCAGGCGATCCTGGGTTACTGGAAAAAAGTTGAGGGACGCGGACGCCCCCGGCGTATGTATCTCGTTCACCCGCACTGGCAATCGCAGGCTGAGGATTTAGCCCGTCTTTGGCAGGAGTACATCGCAAAGGCCCAACCTCACACCCCACCCCCAACACAGTCAGCTACCTGCCAGTGAGCAGGCGGAGCAGTGCCTGCCGGTGCTAGCGCCGCCTGGGGCCAACTGTCCCGCGCCCAACCTCCCCGGGGGCCACCGGCAGCACCCCGGCCAGATCGCTGCATTTAATTTTCTCTTACCTCCGATGGCCTTAGTGTCGAAAGTGATATATATATAGAACTTTCAGATTGACACACTTAATGTAATAAGCATATTAAATGCCTCAAGCCTATCGGTCTGGCATATCGCCGCGCTTTCTTGTAAACTTATGTAAACTACCTGACATCAATTGAGATGAATTCTTCGATTCTCTCATCAACATTCCTGCTGACCCTGCTCCTGGCTGTGGGCCTGTTTTTCTTCATTCGGGCTTCCGTCAAAGACAGAACCTGCGAAGAAAAATTCATTTCCGAGCAAACCGAAGAATCCCTTCTCACCCAGTTGCAGCAGTATTTCTCCGGACGTGCCTACCAAGTGGCCGCAGTTGATGCCGCCCAAAACCAAGTCACTTTTGAAGGGTATGTGCAGCCGAGCTGGTTGCTGGCCATTTTCCTCACCCTGCTAGCCGCCGTTGGCACCCTTTGTCTGGCGCTGGTTTTAGCCATCCTTTTCCCGCAACTGGCCAGCCTGTTTCTGG
>JALOOK010000156.1 GCA_025454445.1 Oscillatoria sp. Prado101
GATCGGGTGGGGGGGTAGGATATTCGCCGGCATTTTGCCCCTTCTTGGCAGCGCGGTTCCAGTGCGCCATGTCTCGCTTGTACTGCCGCATTTGCTCTTGCCAGCGCGAATGGTCCTCGTGTTCGAGCTGTTCGAGGGGGTGAATAATCACCTGTTGTGCCGGTGTTGTACAGCCTGGTGGAAGGACGAGCATAGTGCGGAAGATGGCCGGTTGAGTGTAATTTGCGGACGCTTGTATCACTATGCGAGCTGCACCCATCCGCGAACTGGCCGCCGACAGCAGGGTTGTTACCAATAATTCCGACCCTTTTGACGTGGTGGGATCGGTTGCCAGTATCTGGGCAGGGCTCGAACCCTGATCTCCATTTAGCATCTTCTTCAACTCCTTTCCTCAGGGGCGGGGCTTTTCTCCGTGGGTGCCACCGGCACTGCAAAACCGCAGCTCCTGCGGCAGGCTACACGCCTTCCTTCAGGGTTGCGCTTCAGGCGAGTGCACGCTTTTGTTCGAGGCTTTTGGGCTAAAGCCCAACTACGAACCTTTTTGGGCTAAAGCCCAACTACGAACCTTTTTGGGCTAAAGCCCAACTACGAACCTTTTTGGGCTGAAGCCAGCCCAACTACGAACCTTTTTGGGCTGCGCTGAACTTACGAACGGGCCAGCACCCCATCTGGCCCGGTTCAATTCTTAATTCATTGCGATCGTCGCCCCATTGCACAACGCTCTCCAGTACAATCCCATTATCTATAACCCCTCACTTGGCCCCAGAATCCCGGCTCATGACCCCTTACAGTGCATCTACACCGCCGGAACCCTCCGGCAGCAAAGCCAGCAACCAGCGCACCTCCCCCATCAACGACTGCAGTCAGGTCAAGGGGAAGAAGCTCTCCCCCATGTACGAACACTATGTCAAAACCAAAGAGCAGTACCCCCACGCTTTGCTGCTGTACCGGGTGGGAGATTTCTTTGAAACCTTCTTCCAAGATGCCGTCACCGTTTCCAAAGAACTAGAGCTCGTCCTCACCAGCAAGCACGCCGGCGAAGAAGTGGGGCGAGTGGCCATGACCGGCGTGCCGCACCACGCCCTGGAGCGATACGCCGCTCTGCTGGTGGAAAAGGGGTATGCCGTTGTGATCTGCGACCAAGTTGAGGACGCTTCTGAATCCCAAGGTCAAATAGTGCGGCGGGAAGTCACCCGCGTCATCACGCCGGGGACAGTCCTGGAAGAAGGCATGCTCAACGCCCGCCGCAATAACTTCCTCGCCGCCGCCGTCACCGCCGGTACCCACTGGGGTTTGGCTTATGCCGACATCTCCACCGGCGAATTCTTCACCACCTCTGGCGATAACCTCGAACACCTCACTCAAGAATTAATGCGGCTGCAACCGTCGGAAGTCCTCATCCCCACCGACGCCCCCGATATCGGCAGCTTGCTCCGCCCCGGAGAAACCTCGGAACACCTTCCCAGCTGTTTGCCGGCACAATTTTGCTACTCCCTGCGCCCGCAAAAAGCCTTCACTCAGGTCGAAGCCCGCCAAAGACTGCTACAGCGGTTCAAAGTGCGCTCCCTGGAAGGCATGGGCTGCGAACACCGCCCCCTCGCCATCCGCGCCGCCGGCGGCTTGCTGGAATATCTGGAAAACACCTTTGAGCAGCAAAGCGGCGATTTATCGAAATCCCCCAATCCCGAACATGCGGCAAAAACTAAAATCCCCCTGCAGCCGGTGCGCACCTACACGATCACCGACTTCCTGATTGTAGACCAGCAAACCCGCCGCAACCTGGAAATCACCCAAACCGTCCGCGACGGCACTTTTTATGGCTCCCTGCTGTGGGCGATTGACAAAACTACCACCGCGATGGGAGGGCGGGCGCTGCGCCGGTGGCTGCTGCAACCCCTGCTCGATATTAAAGGCATTCGCGCCCGACAGGATACGATTCAAGAATTAATAGAAAACACGGCGCTGCGGCAAGAATTGCAGCAGATGCTGCGCCAAATTTATGATATTGAGCGGCTTGCCGGTCGCGCCGGTTCTGGCACGGCTAATGCTAAAGATTTAGTCAATTTGGCGGAGTCTTTGGTAAAATTGTCGGAACTGGCTTCTTTGGCAGCGCAGGGGAAATCGGCTTACATGAAGGCTTTACAAAATGTGCCGCCTGTGCTAGAGCAGCTGGGGCAGCATTTGCGGGAGAATTTGGTAGATTCGCCCCCGCTGCATCTTAAGGAAGGAAATCTGATTCGCGCCGGTGTGAATCCCCAGCTGGATGAGATGCGCCGGCAAGTGGAAGATGACCGGCAGTGGATCGCTCAGCTGGAAGTCACGGAACGGGAGCGCACCGGCATCCCGACGCTGAAGGTCGGGTTTAATAAGACTTTTGGGTATTATATCAGTATCAGCCGCTCTAAAACTGAGGGGGCACCGGCAAATTATATCCGCAAGCAGACGCTGACAAATGAGGAGCGCTACATCACGCCGGAGTTGAAAGAGCGAGAAGCGCGAATTCTGACAGCGCGGGATGATTTGAACCAGATGGAGTACGACATTTTTGCCGAGTTGCGAAGAACGGTGGGAGAGCAAGCGGAACTGATTCGCAAGGTGTCGAAGGCGGTTGCTGCTGCTGATGTGCTGTGCGGTTTTGCAGAGGTGGCGGTGCACGAGGGGTACTGCCGGCCTAATATGGTGGAGAGTCGGGAGATTACTATTATTGAGGGGCGTCATCCGGTGGTGGAGCAATCTCTGCCGGCGGGTTTCTTTGTGCCGAATTCGGCGCGGTTGGGGATGGATTTATTGAACCGCAAAGACGCAGAGGGCGCAGAGGAAGATGGGGGGGAAAGGCCGGATTTGATTATTTTAACAGGTCCGAATGCGAGTGGGAAGAGTTGCTATTTGAGACAGGTGGGGCTGATTCAGCTGATGGCGCAGGTGGGGAGTTTTGTGCCGGCTACTTCGGCGGTGCTGGGGATTTGCGACCGCATTTTTACGCGGGTGGGTGCGGTGGATGATTTGGCGACGGGTCAGTCTACTTTTATGGTGGAGATGAATGAGACGGCGAATATTTTGAATCACGCGACGCCGAAGTCTCTGGTTTTGCTGGATGAGATTGGGCGGGGGACGGCAACTTTTGACGGGCTTTCGATTGCTTGGGCGGTGGCGGAATATTTGGCTGCGGAGATTCGGGCGCGAACGATTTTTGCTACTCACTACCATGAGTTGAATGAGCTGGCTTCGATTTTGCCGAATGTTGCAAATTATCAGGTGACGGTGCGGGAGTTGCCCGACCAAATTGTGTTTTTGCACCAAGTTCATCCGGGAGGTGCTGACCGGTCTTATGGGATTGAAGCGGGGCGTTTGGCGGGTTTGCCGGCAGTGGTGATTCAGCGGGCGCGCGAAGTGATGGGGCAGATTGAGAAGCACAGCAAAATTGCTCTGGGTCTGCGGAAAGGGGCGGGCAAAAAAGATGCCGGTAAGCGCCAGAAGCCGGCAGAAGAACCCCCCGATATATTTGACCCAGAATGAAGGAATTGGCGCTGCGTATTCCGGGGGGAATTGGGCATTGGGAATTGGGCATTGGGTATTGCTGAAAATATGCCCCATGCGCGCGAGCCCCATGCGCGCGAGCCCCATGCGCCCCTATTCTTTAACATTCACCGGCAGGTAAACGGTGAAGGTAGAGCCAGCACCAAACTCGCTATCGACGACAATTTCGCCGCCCATGATCTGGCAAAAGCTGCGGCTGATGGCCAGCCCCATGCCGGTGCCGCCGTACCGGCGCGTGGAGGAGGGGTCCGCCTGGGTGAAGGGCTCGAAGATGTCGCGCATTTGCTCTCTCGTCATGCCAATGCCGGTGTCGTGGATGCGGAAGCAGATCCAGGATTCGACAAAGGAGGCGGGATAGCATTTGGGACCGGCTCCAGAACTGAGGGCGCGGAAATCAGGGGTGTCGGTGCGGCTGACATCGAGGGTGATGGAGCCACATTCGGTAAACTTGTTGGCGTTGCCCAGCAAGTTGAGCAGCACTTGCCGCACTTTAGCGTAATCCGCGTGCATGCTGCCGAGTTTTTTAGCGCAAACTACCGTTAAAGTGTTGCTGTTTGGTTCCAGCAGTGGTCGGATTGTTCTTAGGACATCATTAACTAGCGCCTGCACCGAGAAAGATTGCAGTTCCAGTTGCATTAAGCCGGATTCAATCTTGGCGAAGTCGAGGATTTCGCTGAGAATTGCCAGCAGCTGGTTGCCGGCAGTGTGGATGGCTTGCAGGTCTTTGATAAGTTCTGAATTGTTTAAACCCTGCTCTTTGGCGTCTTCTGTGAGCATTTCGCTGTAGCCGATAATGGCAGTTAAGGGGGTGCGCAACTCGTGGCTCATATTCGCCAGAAAGGAACTGCGGGCTTTGTTAGCCGCTTCAGCTGCTGCTTTAGCCCTGTAGAGTTCAGTCTCTACGTCCACGCGGTCGGTGATGTCGCGGGCCAAAATGCAATTGTACTCCTTGCCTTTAATTTGGAAGTAATTAATGGTAATTTCTACGGGAATTATATGGCCATCCTTGGCGCGGTGGCGGGATTCCAGTCTCAGAGAGCCGAGTTGCTTGATTTCGTCCCAGTAATCCGCCCAGACATCGGGTGGGAAATCCAGGTTGATGTCACAGAGGTCGAGTGCCAGCAATTCGGTGCGGGAATAGCCCAGGGAGAGGCAGGCGGCATCGTTGACGTAGAAGAATTTCGCCCGGGGCGTCACCCAGAAGACGGCATCGGCAGCCCGATCTATAGATAGTTGCACCACGTCGCACAGCTGCTGTATGTGCTGGCGCTCCTCTCTCTCCGCCTCCAGCGCTTCGGCTCTTAGCTGTAACTCACCGGCACTTGCAGAGAGCTGATTTTGCAATTCTTGATTGGTCTGTTGGAGGGAAATTTCAGCTGTTTTGCGCTCCGTGATGTCCTCGAAGAGCAGGATCAGACCGCCGGTAACACCGGCTTTTGTTTTCCACGAACGAATCTCCCACTTCACCCACAAGGAGGCACCGCCGCTTTGAGTGATATAATCTTCCTCACATCTGTCCTGTGCTCCCTCTAAACACTTCTGGCAGATTTGCCGCCACCGCTCGAGAGGAGCGCCGCAGAGAGATTCTTGATTTTCCCCCACCTTCTGGCTGTCAGGCGACAACAATCCCTGAAACAGGGGAAAAACCTCATAGAGAGAGCGACCGGCGATGTCAGAGTCCCCCACACCGCAAGCCGCCCGCCACTGGCGGCTGGCGAGCAGGTAGCGCATCTGGCAATCGACCATCGCTACAGCGGCTGGGGTGTGTTCCACAAACACAGAGAGCAGCTCTGGACTGTCTGGGGCGTACATGAGATAGATTTTAGAGTTTAGATTTTAGATTTTAGATTTTAGATTGGGTGTTTATATCAAGTCCGCTAGTGTGACCCTAACATAAGTTCGCTGTCAGCGACGCAGGGGTTTATTATCGTTCAGGCAATCGGGGCTGAAATCCAAGCGAGCCGCCTCTGAGATTGCCGCACGGAACAGTTCGAGAACCTCCTGGCCGGTCGCACGCTCGCGCTCAGGGGCAATGGCGGCGCTCGTTACCTTCAGATGTGCGACAAAACTGAGCGAGCGCGGGGTGAGAGGGAGAGGGGGAGAGACTTACCTGTATGAAATGCAATTTAGTATGATATACTGCTAAATCCCTTGTGGGGGAGCCGGCATTTCCAGGGAGCCGGTCGCGCCTGTCAGGATCTGCCGGCACGACCGGCGGCTGTTGGCTGACGGCTGTCCGCTGCTTTCCCACCGGCTCGGGAAGTGACCCAAATCTGCCCCTGAAGCTTTCTGATAATTTGATAGGAAATCCCCAGCCCGCGCCGAGACTGCTACCCCCGGGCTCGTTTGTGAAAAACGGGAAGAAGCAAGACGCAAGAAAAGTTCTGATACATTTACGCGACATTGTTCCGGGCATCCCCGGACAATGCAACGATAGCACTATCACCGATAAAAGTGATAGAGGCGGTATCCCGCAAAGCTTTCAGGAAGATCCCATGCATCGCCATTCCAGTCCCGCGATAGCGTAAACCCGCAACTGGGACAGTGGAAAATTTTGGAGCCACCTAAACGGGTGTGGACATGACCGCAGCGAGTGCAGGTCTTACTGGTGTATTCTTCAGTTACGGCCAGGACAGTGGTTCCCGTCAATTCAGCTTGATGCTTTAAGGTGATCTTGAAGCGATAGTGCGCCCATGTCAGCATCGCTCTCGCCGTTTTAGATTTGATTTTCCGCCTTGCTTTGGCAACCATGTCGGAAGTCTCGAAAGTAGGCAGAAAAATCAAACGATAATTGCGAGTCAGATAGTGTGTGATTTGCTTATGTGCTTCATCTATCAAGTCCCGAATTTTTACTCGCATCCTCTGAGCGGCGCGTCTCATACTTCGCCGCCGCTTCTTGTTGGGAGCTTTGGCAATCCGGCTGGCAAAATCATCTAAATGCTGGCACAAACGTGTGATGCGCCCAATATCTCCTCTACCAAATTCTAAGAAGTTGCGCCCATCAAAGCCCGTCAGGAAAGTCCTCACGCCAGGGTCTAACGCAATAATCCCATCCGCTTTGGTGGGTTTGACTTGTGCGGGTTCCGGGAAAATGGCAAACCATCTCCCCTTGTCAAATACTAGCTGCGTTCCTTGGCTGCAAGAAGTGGGGATTGATTCGCCTGCGGTAAACATCAGCCCCTTAGTTAACCTTGAATACCAAACTCAGTGAGAGAAATTGCTGTCATTGAACTTGATGGCTTGAGATAAATCGCGGCAGCTTCTAAACTTAGCATCCCGACTCGCACTAAAAGCTAGGTGAGCGTCAAAAATCGCATTCTGCCGGATGTGGCAAGGAGTTTCCTTGACCCATTGAGGCAGGTCGCCCTGCATGACTTCATTCCGCAATTTTAGCTTGCTCAGCCGCTTGCCACTCCGCTGCCAAGCAATAGCTTGGTTGTAGCAGTACCGGCAGGCTGCGAGCCACTTCCTCCAGGTTTTATTAAGTTCCGAGCTTGGGTAAATCCGGATTTTTCTTGACCTGAGCTTTGTATTTGCGGAGTCCGTAGAGTCTGGCTCTGTAGCTTGCTTCCGCGAAGCAGTAGCAGTGAAGGATGGCGAGGATATCCTCAACAACTTCGCATTCCCAACAGAGACTTGTTTCGTTGAAAACCACGAGTTCACACCCGTTCTGCTCGCAGAGCCGTCGAAACCGGTCAAAGCCTTTCCTTGCCAATCTGTCAAAGTGGGCAACGACAACCATTCGGACATTGCCTGACAGAATTTGTCCCAGTAGGGCGAGCAGCTTTTTCCGCTTGAAGTTAAGCCCGCCTCCGATAGCGTAGCGGCGCGGAGTGCGCTTTTCGGCGATAACTTCTGCTGGCGGGTAGAGGCTGCTGAGGGCTGCGAAAAGCTTATTGAGGTCGGGCTGTTGGGCTCAGCTGCGAACCCTGGCGTAGGCGACGACTTTCCTGCTGTCCCTGCCGGATTTGGCGCTATAGGACTCGATGTTGTAGCGGCGCTGTCCTGATGGAGTCCTGATGGCTTCAATTCGCTCATCTCCCTCCTACCGGCGGAGGGAGAGCTCGTGGACTCCTTGGGCTTCTGCCGCTTGTTTTGATTTGACATACTTGGCCAATAAGGTGCCCTCAAATTCCTGCCTGTATTATATCATATTATCCGGCTTTGTCAAAGAAATCTACTATTAAATCTTGCTCCTTTGATGAAGGGAGAAGGAAAAAGGCAGAAAAGCTGTGGGGACGGGACATGTGGCGTCTGTACGTCCGACGCCCGCGCCCCTGTCCCCTTCCTGCTGGCGGCGGTGAGTGGCGGCTCACCTCAAGCCGGTGTCGGGGCTGCCGGCACTTGACGGGAGGGGACGGTTGCGATACAATCCGTTTCGGGCTGTGTGTGGCCCGCCGGCGCAGCTCCCGATACGTTTACATTCCTTAACACTCGGATGGTAAATGTTAAGCTTCATTACAAAATACGAAGCAAAGGGAGAAGGCGTGGTAAATTTTACGAGTGTTGGAAAATGGCTAAGAGTTAAGGAAGGAGAACACTTTGGCTTCGCATCTTCAATATCCCAGCTGTTCACTTCATGAAGATATCAGCGAGTATGTGGCTGAGCTTCAGCTTCACATGACTTTACACGCTCGCAAGTTGGTTCCTACGCTCACCCAGGCGGAGGACAGCCGAAAGCAGCTGTTGCAGCAGACTCAGGCTCATGCTGAAAAGCTGGTCTCGCGACAGGCTATGTAGATTTCTTCCGCTAAAATAGTTCTGAAAAGAACCCCAACCCCGCCCCGCAACGCCGGTGTGCGGGGTTTTGAGTTTTGGCGCAGGGGGGGGAGGGGAGCCGGGATTTGGGGATTTGGGGATTTGTTGTGGGGTGCCGGTGGGGGATGCCGAGTTGTAGGGTGCGTTCCCAAGCGCGGGATGCCGAGAAGTAGGCACCTTACTTATGTTCCAAAAACGTGCGTTCCTCAAGGCGTAGGGCTGCGTTCTGCCTGTCCTCCATTGAAAACGAATTGGCTAGGGAGAAGATTGCAGGATGCGAGCGTCAAGCTTGCGGGCGATATCCCCAAGCTGTGTGACTGGACTGTCACCATTAGAATATACTAGCACAGTGAGTGCGAAGACTTCGCTCCGCCGAAATGCCCCCATATCTGCCCGCACAGGAATGCCCCTCATCCGGGCGACTGTACTCAAACCTGCTGATGATTCGCCAATATTATTAAACTGAGGTAATTCCTTTTGTTCCAAAATCTCTATCTCTGCCACTTTGGGATCTCCCCCCATCATTGGCCCGATTATCTCTCGTAAATCTACTTGGTCTAAGCGCCTGCCAGCCTGCCTAGCCTTTTCCGAAAGTGTCATGGTAACAGACATGAGAAATTCTCCGTTTTGAAGATTCATAAACAGGGATATACTCTCAACTTTAAAGGGAAATCGCTCAGTTATGATTTGCTTGAGCGGCGCTAAGTTATCCGGGGGCATTTCTATGAAACCAGGAGGCAAGTCTTGCAAAGAAAGGACTGCCTGCGAAAGGTCGGATTGTTGGGCGACAATCTTTGGCGTTTGCATCTCAATTGTAGCCCGGACGGGTGTGCCGGTAAAGATGACACCCGCCAGCAGGGATAAAACGAAAAGGGCTCGCTTGTCCATTGGGAGAAATCTGTATTTCCAAAAAGAGGTATGGGAATTTGCGCTGAAATTCATCTGACTGCGGGAGAAACCAGGTTTCTTTAAGTTACCTATGTTTGTAGTTGGGCTTCAGCCCAAAAGGTTCGTAGTTGGGCTTCAGCCCAAAAGGTTCGTAGTTGGGCTTCAGCCCAAAAGGTTCGTAGTTGGGCTTCAGCCC
>JALOOK010000157.1 GCA_025454445.1 Oscillatoria sp. Prado101
ATTATATAACTCAAGTTGCTACCTACAAGTGAGTCTGGGTAGATCCCCCCCTAGCCCCCCCTTAAAAAGGGGGGGGACATTCTCAAAGCCCCCCTTTTTAAGGGGGGTTTGGGGGGATCTGCATGCAAAGACCTTGTAGGTGGCAACTTTGGTTATATAAGCAAATTAAAAGTCAAAAAGCTTAATACTTACAATCCATCCATGACTCAACCCGTAGCGCTATTAATAGGACTCGCCATTGAAATACCCCTGGTGCTGGGGCTGGCACGCGCCACGCAAAAAATGACTCTCAAAGAGTTATTTCAGCTGCTAATTATCGTCTGCGCCGCAAACTTTCTAACTCATCCCATAGCGGGGCAAAGCAACGAGATATTGATGCCCTATTTGAATTTTACCGCACGGGCAACTATAATCGAGATGGCTGCAGTTGCAGTGGAAGGCACAATCTATGCGCAGGTTTCGGATTTGGGATGGCGGCGGGGTATGTTTGTGTCACTGATAGCTAACGCCGCCTCATTTTTCGGGGGATTAGCTATTTATTACAAACTGTTCTGAAGTGCCCTGACGCCAATACCCTAATATATAGCGTTTCTCATATCAGTGCCGTAGATTTTTCCTGAGACGTTCAGTGGGGGCGGGTTTACTCACATCCGGGGCTGCTGACAGACATCTTGGATGAACCCGCCCCTACAGCCAACAGTTTCGTTAAATTGTTTCGTTTTCCACCGGCGTACCTCATCTAACTGAGAGCTGCTATATAGCGGTTCTCAGTTAGATGTACGTGAGGCCCATAAACCCGATTTCGTAGGGGTGGTTACCCGTGCCCGCCCCTACCGAGCTTCTCCGTAGCACACTAATCTGAGAACTGCTATAATTGGAGAGTGTGGGAAGTTATTCTCTGTCAGTAATTGCTAGGGCTAGCAGCAGGATGGGAAGTTCCAACCAAGCGTGAATTGAGGCTACAATGCCGTAAAGAGAGCGGGAATCTCTGAATGATTGGGCGAAACCGGCAAACAGCAATGCACCTAATATAAGGATGAGGATATGAAACAGTTTGGGATTTGGCCAAGGTAAGAAGGCGCGGGGTTTTCCCCAAGTGGCGGTATTGTCGAATCTGGGCAAGATGCCGATGACGGCGACATAGTGCATGCACTGAAGAAAAACAGCTGCTGAAAAGGCGTGCAGTCCGATTGTCTGAGAGTGCAGCTGTTTGGGGACAAATTGCCCCAGATGCTCGGAGAGTGTTCCCGCATTTAGCAGGGAAGCTTCGGGTGCGACAAGACTGACAGAGGCGAGTGCTTTGTGGGGAAAACCTGATATAATTATCAGGGGGATGACTGCGAAAACAATCGCACATGCTATCATGGCGTTTCGCCGTCTTTCGCCGAGCAGTCGTTCAGCTATAAAGCCGACTGGGGTTATGTTGTGCGCTACCGAAAGGATTGCGAAAGTTAGCGCCGGTGCGGCGAGTGTACCGGCTGTTATCGCGACAATAGCGCTGATGCCGAATCCAGCTAAACGCCAGCTTTTGCTAGCTAGCACCGGCACGACTAGCGCTATCAATGTTACCACACAGGTGAGTTCCATAATTACCCAGGCGCTGCTAGAAAGGAAACCGAGAACTAGCAGGGTGCGCAGGGTGACGATTATCAGCAGCAGTTGGGCAATACCAAAGCGCAAATCCCTGCCGGTGCGCGGGTTAAAGCGAGCATCTACATAACGCAGTTCAGTTAGAACGTGAGCTAGCCCAAAAGCAGCTAGTGTTAGGGTGTAAGTGGCTAGAGGTAGGGCGACAGATGCTATGGCGCAAGCTAGGATTAATGCTGAGGCAGCTACTAGGGATAGGTTAGGCTTAGTTGGGGCGGTGCGGGGAAGAGATATCAGGCGCATTTGAGAGTTAGGGGTGTTAAGATGTGGGCGAAAAGGCTGATTGGGCGCAGTTTGACTGTGCCGGTTTTCCTAATTATAACTAAAGGGGCTACTTACAAGTCTAAGCATCTCGATACCCCCAAACACCCCTTAAAAAGGGGGGCTTTGAGATGTTCCCCCCCCCTTTGTAGGGGCGGTGCCCCCGTGCCCGCCCCGGCTAGGGGGGGATCTGACTGACTCACTTCTAAGTAGCAACTTGGTTTAATTATACGGGTTGATTAACACCCGGCGTGGGGTGGGGGGGTTTATTAATGTTTTTGATTATATCCCAAATATTTCGGGTGAGCCCCGCCCCTACAAATTTCCTGCGCCCCATGCCCTATGCCCCATGCCCTATGCCCCATGCCCTGTGCCCCATGCCCCAGTCAGGAAATTTTGACATACTCGTTGACAAAGACCACAGGGAGTGCTACCCTGGGAGAATAAAATCATCCGACAGGTCTTGATAAGTTACCCGGGGGAGGGCCATTGTTACGTGGGGATGCCGGTGGGTTGGAGAGTTTCAATTTAATCTACTGATTTTAGGATAAGAGTCTGACAGGGGGCATTATGTTAGGGGAACAGAATAAGCGGGAAAGACTGATTTTTGTCTGCAATCTGCTGAATATCGTCGGGCGGGGATGTTTGCTTTCTTGGTATGTATATGTAGGTTTATTGGCCTTGCACAGTTTGCTTGCCCTGACTTCAGAGACCAAGACCAAGCAAGGAGATCGCGGCATAAATAATATTGGCGCAATGAATCGCGCCCAGCAAACTGTATATACGGAGACAGGTAAGTGGGCAGCCTCTATGGATCGGCTAGGAGGTGGCATCAAAAGTCAGACAAAACAATACGATTATTTGATAAAGGTCGTGGACGGTGGTGTCAAAAATATTGCCCTACCACGGGAGAAAAATTTAAGGGCTTATATTGGAATAGTTTGGGCGGATAAAAATCAAATCAATCCCTCAAATAAAAGCGGAATAAATAAAACAACTAGAACAGAGGCTATAATCTGTGGTGGTTGTGGGTTAAAACGGCGGGAAATAGAATTAATTCTAAATCTGGAAATAAGACCTGGGGAGTGCCCTGGGGGTCTGAACACGGTAAACACATCTAAATCTTTTTGACAAAAGTCCAATCTGTTTGCCACGGACAAAGCTCGCCGATGACTGGCCATTGCGTCCTCCGTAGTTTAAGCTTGGGGGCTAGTTTATGGCGAGGAGTTATTCTCAATAAGCAACGGCTAAATAAAAAACGAGGTTCAAAAATTACAGGGGATTATTTAGCAAGTATCTCTCTAACAGCCGTGCCGTAATTCAAGTCAAAAAGGCCCGTTTTGTAGAATTTATAAAAATTAGATGCGTTTGCCCTGGGGGTCTGAATCAGATGATGATTGATAAGATAGAGTAATTTTAGCTGTGACATTAGGCAGAGTAGGTGTACCCCTGGCATCCTTAGCAAGGGCTTTCGCATTCGCGCAAATATTATATAGCTTATAGAAGAGATGAAGGCTGCGAATACTAAGGCCACCTATTCGCTAGTATCGCTGTCACGCAAGCGGTTTCTTAATAAACTGCTTGTGCCAATTAGTACGATTCCTAAAATAGGTAAGCCTAAGCCTGTATGAACTAAGGCTGGATGATAAAGGAATTTTTCTGTTTCTTCTTCAAAACATGTTGGTAGTGGCGTCGGCACTATGGGATTTGCTAAAGCAGCCGACGAGGGGAGGAGTCCTAAAAGGAACTGTAGCCAGAAAATAAACAGGAGTTTTTTCATGCCGTCAAATAAGGGAGATTTGGACTTCACCGCCAAGGATATGGAGGATGTGCATTGAGGGAATTAAACCACAAAAAACCATTGATTGTCAAGGGGGATGCCGGCAGGAGTTTGCAGTGGGCCGGTGTCCGTCCCAAAATCAAGCATCAGCCCTTCCTGAGGATATTAAAACATAATTGGGGAGTTGCCGGTTGTGTGCTAGAATACATTGGTGTGGCAATTGCAAACGACGCCGGGAGCATACTCCCCTTCCTGGCCACACCGGCACAGATTGCCCCCCTCTGGGGGTGGGGGAGAGGCGGTTTTGAATTTGAGTTGGATATTTGAGTTAGTTTTGTGGAGAAATCGGCTCGAAAAGTGGGGGTGCCGGTGTGGGAAAAAGGTATCTTGCCGGTGTGTGGTGGGAAGTGCTGGCAACCGCGACCTCACTTGTGGGTTAAATTGAAATTGCGAGCGGCTGTTAGGCTTGGGACAGGCAAGATGCCTGTCCTACGAGGTATATCCGCAGGAACGGCGTGCGCCGGATCTAAATATCTGTGTCCTAACCAATTTATAGCGGTTTTCATCTGAGTGAGGTACTGAGAAACCCGGTTTCTTTAAGAAACCGGGTTTCTAGCATGTACTTCATCCAACTTAAAACCGGTATAGTTAGTGTTGCAGATAGCCCAGTTCAACAAGGGCACTGCTCAGGTCTTGTTCAAAGCGCTGGAATGCTGGAACTTCGCGCAGCCGGCTCAGCTGAACCCGTTCCCCGATCACCGCTAAATATTCCTCCACTTTACCCCTCCTGCGCCGGGAAGATCCTATCACCTGATGATAAACCTGATTTAGGTCTTGTTTCGGGTCAAGAATCCTTTCCACCTCACGGGCTTTTTCTGGTATCCCCAAAGCCGAATCGTCAAGCACTGTCCCAAAAGCCTCGCGCAAGGCATCTCCATCCACAAGCGTCCAAGCTTCCATTTCTCGCACCGGCACGACACCTACTGTCCGCTCCTGCTGTCTCGCCAATTCTTTGGCAATTCTATCTGCGGCGGGTTGCACCCGCTGTGCGTAAGCTGAGTCTGGATTGCCCGCTCCATCGGTGTGAATAAACAAAATATTGTAGGATCCATGAGCTTCTCGCGCCGCTTCCAATATCTTAGTTACAAGGTCGGATTCGCGGTATTTGGCTGGCGGGTAGAGCTGCAGAACAACTTCTCCCACTTCTACAGTAAATCTGGCACGCCTCAAACACAAATCCTCTGCTATCCGGCGGAGAATAGGTGACAGAAATCGATAGTCTGTTGGCCCTTCGGCAAAGAGAGCAAGCGCTAGATAGGGCATGGTGCTAGCCCTCACCTTCAAATTTTTCAACGGTATCCAGGTAGCGTTTCACCTCATAGCTACTAACGGAATCGCGCTGTTCATCTGGGAATAGCTCTCCTTGTGGTTTGACGGATCTGATTCTAGTCTTGCGACTTATATGACCCATCTCTTTATTTACGAAGCTCACTATATCAGCAAACATTGCCTCCCCCTCTTCAAGGCAAGAGAGAACGACCGGCGAGTGGCTGTTGATCAGCATCTGGGAGAGAGGATCCCGCTCATCCAAGTCCTGACTAAAAGGGTCGGACACCAGTTCTCGCAGCAGCTCAATCATCGCCTTCAAACGGAAGGGGTGAACCCCGTTCTCTGGCTCCTCAAAACAGACTAATCCGTGATGTTTTGGGTCGTGCAAAAGAGTCAGCAGCGCCAGAACGCGCAGAGTGCCATCCGAAACAACACGAGAGCTGAAGGGATGGCCATCTCTCATGCCAATATCAAGCCGGTACTCCCGGTTTGTTTTGTCTTCTGTAATCTTTAAATCCACAACACCCGGAATCAGAGAAGTCAAAGCAGCAACAATATCTGCTACAATTCCTTTAGGTCTAATGTCAGTTGCAGTTTCTGCTTGAATCTACAGAGGATAAGGTCTTCAAAAAAGAAATGCGTTTCTATGGCGACCTCCGCCGCAAGGATACCTGGGAAAAAGCCTATGCGGCTGAAATGGCGCGGTTTCTCTGGAGTGTCAACGATGACAACAAGTTTTTGATTGAGTTTTACTTAATTCAGCAATCCAAAGAAGAAGGGTGGCGATATCTACTGCCCAAGGTTGTGGAAGAGTATATGATGCTTCCTGGCGGTGCTGAGTCTCTCGCTCAAGGACTGAGTGAGTTCGGTTACTACGGGTGTGAGTATAAAACCCAAGCAAGTGATGTTGAGGAGTTCGCCAATGTCTACTTTGGAACCGCAAGAAAACTTTCGCTTACAGCGGGTTAACACCCGGAAGGCTTTTGCCGATGACTTGGTGCAAAAAGGTGCTAATGGATACGGCATCGCCATGTCTACCAATGCCATGTACCAGGAACTTTACAGTAAAAATGCCGATGGTTTATATGCCGAGTATGGCGCTGTGAAAGGCAACCGTGACACTTTGCCTCGGGAGGTGCAAGAAGATATTATGGTGGCTGAGATTGTGGCGCGGCGTCAGGTGAACAAGCACAGCGTCGCAGCTCAAAAGCAGCGCCAGATTAACCTGGAACTCCGCTTCGGTTGTGAAAAAAGCAACTAAGCAGGCAAAAGATATACTTTACTAAAATAGTATATAATAGAGATTTTTAAGAGTAATTTTCCGCAGGGGCGAGGGAGCTACCGGCAACTCGGAGGTGGGGAAGTCGGCTCTTGAGGGGAATCGCGGGCATAATGGTAAACAGAGCATCTTTTCTAGAGTTTGTCCCGCTAAGCTTGAACCCATGAGCGCCCACACACCAGTAGACTTCCAAGACGCTTTTGATGTTATTGTAGTCGGTGCCGGCCACGCCGGTTGCGAAGCCGCCCTCGCTACCGCACGCCTCGGCTGCCGTACTCTGCTGCTGACACTGAATCTCGATAAAATTGCTTGGCAACCCTGCAACCCTGCTGTCGGGGGACCGGCAAAATCCCAGCTCACCCACGAAGTGGACGCGCTGGGGGGCGAAATAGGTAAAATGGCTGACCGCACTTACCTGCAAAAGCGCATCCTCAACGCCTCGCGGGGACCGGCAGTCTGGGCGTTACGCGCCCAAACCGACAAGCGCGAATACGCCGCCGTGATGAAGCGAATTGTCGAGAACCAAGACAATTTGACTGTCCGCGAAAGTATGGTCACCGATTTGGTGCTGGGGCGCAATGATCAAATCACCGGCGTCCAGACTTATTTCGGCGTCGCCTTCGCTTGCAAGGCAGTTATACTCACCACCGGCACCTTTTTGGGCGGTATAATCTGGGTGGGCAACAAGTCCATGCCGGCGGGTCGCGCCGGCGAATTTGCCGCTGCCGGCTTGACCGAAACGCTCAACCGGCTCGGCTTTGAAACAGGCCGGTTGAAAACAGGAACTCCGGCGCGAGTGGATAAGCGCTCGGTCGATTTCAGCAAAATGGAACCGCAGCCCGGGGATGCGGAGGTGCGCTGGTTTAGCTTCGATCCGGAAGTCTGGAACGAGCGCGAGCAGATGAATTGCCATCTCACCCGCACAACTGACGAAACTCACCGGCTGATTCGGGAAAACCTGCACCTGTCTCCCGTTTATGGCGGCTGGGTGGATGCCAAAGGCCCGCGATACTGCCCGAGCATTGAAGATAAAATTGTGCGCTTTGCCGATAAGGAAAGCCACCAGATTTTTATTGAGCCGGAAGGGCGAGATATTCCCGAACTCTATATCCAGGGGTTCTCCACCGGCTTGCCAGAAAAGCTGCAATTGCAGATGCTGCGCACGCTTCCCGGTTTGGAAAATTGCGTGATGCTGCGACCGGCTTATGCGGTAGAATATGACTACCTGCCGGCAACCCAGTGCTACCCGACGCTGATGGCCAAAAAGATTGAGGGGCTGTTCTGCGCCGGCCAAATCAACGGCACCACCGGCTATGAAGAAGCCGCCGCGCAGGGGATGGTTGCCGGCATCAACGCCGCTCGTTTTGCCCGGGGTCAGGAAATGATTGTCTTCCCCCGCGAACAGAGTTACATCGGCACACTGATTGACGATCTGTGCACCAAAGACTTGCGGGAACCCTACCGGATGCTCACCAGCCGGTCGGAGTACCGGCTGCTGCTGCGGTCGGACAATGCGGACGAGCGCCTGACGCCTCTCGGTCGGGAAATCGGGCTGGTTGATGACCGCCGGTGGGATTTATTTACCCGCAAATATGCTAATATTTCAGCAGAGAAAGAACGGCTGCAATCAGCGCGGGTGAAAGAACACGACGAGTTGGGTAAAACCATCGCAGCGGATACCGGACAAGCGATTAAAGGCTCGATTACTCTGTCTGACTTGCTGCGGCGCACAGGATTCCACTACGCGGATCTCGATCGTTACGGACTAGGCAATTCTCAGTTAACTCCAGCTGAGAAACAAGGGGCGGAGATTGATATCAAATACGCCGGCTACATCCAGCGCCAGCAAAACCAGATTGAGCAAATCGCCCGCCAGGAACACCGGCCTCTGCCGGCTGACTTGGACTATGCTGCGATTGAGACGCTCTCCAAGGAGTCGCGAGAAAAACTTGCTAAGGTCAGACCCTTGACAATTGGGCAAGCGTGTCGTATTGGAGGCGTGAATCCGGCAGACATCAACGCCCTGCTGGTGTATCTGGAGCTGCGCTCGCACAAGAAAGCTGCCGGTGAATCTCTAGTTTCAGCTTAAAAGCGGAACTATAGGTTTGTAGTAGGGCTTTAGCCCTACCGGCCTGTCCGCAGTGAGGCAGAGCCTCATTTGAGCGTTCCCAGGCTCCGCCTGGGAACGAGAGTAAAAGGTTTGTCGTTGGGCTTTAGCCCTACCTGCTTGTCCGCAGTGGGGCAGAGGAATTGCCACGGCGGGGAAGCCATTCTCGTGGGGAATTGGTAAATTTGAACTGTCCCCTGTAGAATCGTCAATCCAAAGAGTGTGGGTCAGGGGCGTTGAGGAGAAGTTGGAGTGAGAAGCCTATGTCTGAAAATGTTCGCACAAAAGAGTTAGAAGATTTTATAAGGACTTACCAGCCTGACAATGGTGACTTTTCAATTGAAGAAATAATTGAGGACTATATAAATGTCAATCCTAACTATTAAACACGGACTTGGGCTGGCAGCATACAACAATGCACGTGCCTTATAGGC
>JALOOK010000158.1 GCA_025454445.1 Oscillatoria sp. Prado101
TGAGAGCGCTCTGATTTTGGGCGGCTTTATTTTAGCAACAGTGGCGATAGTTTTTGGCATCACTTACGGTTTGGGCGCTGATTTAACTCTAGCCGCACGCTATCACTTCGTGTACTTTCCAGGGGTAATAGTTTTCCTAGGATCTGCGCTTGCTTTCTATTTAGATGCTCCAGTAGGGTGCGCTAGCGACAGCGTAACCGACACCACACCAGAAGTAGGGGGGGTTAGCGACAGCTTAACCCACCCCAAAAGCTGGCTGGCGGGGAGGAAAAAAGCTGCAGCGGTGATTTGGGCTTTTGGCTTAGTAGGGGCGCTAACAGTGGTCTCGAATCTGGGATTTCAAAAATCAAAACGAGCCGACCTCCTAGTTCCTATAATTTTACAGAGGTCTGAGGTTCCTGTTTTGATAGCTACGGTTCACAAAACCCACGCTGAGACGAGAGCGATGATGGGATTGGCTTGGGAATTCAAACACCGCAACCGCTTGTCTCCAGCGAGTAACCCCCAGTTTCTCTTGGCTCATAAAGACGGGGATTCAACACCGGCTACTCAGGCGCTCTACAAAACCCTCGAACAATTGCCGCGACCTTTGGATTTGTGGGCGGTCAATTTCACCGCTGCTTTCGAGCCGGCGGCGCAAAACTGTGTGGCTGATTCACAAAAGCTGCCAAAGATTGCCGGCTATAATTACAAGCTTTATCACTGCAAATAAGCTCGTGAATTGCCGGAGCGTAGAAATTATTTAGATTTTTAGGGTGCGTTACGCTATCGCGTTTCGCCCCCTACAATGGAAGTAGGGGGCTAATGTCCGGGAGCTCCCTCCCCCTAGGCAGAACACGTCTGAGCATTAGCCCCCTATAATGGGAAGAATGTAGCAATTAATAATCAAGCCACCAAAATGACAGAAGCACAGAACACGACAGTTTCCACCGGCACAGACAGTAAAGGCTTTTCACTGACTATCTACAACCAGGACTTCGCAGTCGTGCGCGAGCAGCGCCAGATCCACCTCAACCAAGGCACTAACTTTGTCCGGTACGAAGACGTGGCGGCGCAAATCGACCCCACCTCAATCAGCCTTAAATCGCTCACCGCACCGAATGGAGTGGTTGTGCGCGAGCAAAACTACCAGTATGACTTGCTCAGCCCGAGCAGCATCTTGAATAAATCCGTAGGCAAAACAGTCCGCTTCCGACGAGTCAACCCAGACGGACAGATTGAAGTGCTGGAAGGCACCCTGCTGAATCCGCCGACTTTGAACTCTTATAAAGACCACGGGGTGGTTATTCGCCTCAGCGATGGGCGCATCGTGCTCAATCCTGCCGGTGAAATCGAGCTAAACGAAATGCCAGAAGGATTAGTCTCCCGTCCGTCGCTGCTGTGGAAACTGGAGGTCACTGAGGCAGGGGATCACACCGCAGAAGTTTCCTATTTAGCAAACAGGATCGCCTGGAAAGCCGATTATGTAGCAGTTGTGAATCAGGAGGAAAACCAAGTAGACATCACCGGCTGGGTGACGCTAGACAATCGCAGCGGCGCTACTTATCTGGACGCTCAGCTACAGTTAATGGCAGGAAACGTGCGCCGCCGCGTGCGAGAACCGGAAGAGTTCTGTTGTGAAGTAACCGCTGATGTTTTGGGAGCAGTAGAACAGCTTCAGTTTCAAGAAGAAGCTTTTTTCGAGTACCACCTCTACACCCTGCAAGGCACTACCACCGTGCGAGATAGCGAAACCAAACAGATGACATTACTTTCAGCAGCAGAAGTGCTGGTGGGGCGCAAACTCGTGTATGATGGCCGCAAGCAGCTGCAGTGGGGTGAGTCCGCACCGGGGGAAGGAGGCGACACGCAGCAGGGGAAAGTAAGCGTCGTGCTGGAATTGCTAAATAGCCAAGAAAACAACATGGGCGTGCCGCTGCCAAAGGGCACAGTAAGAGTTTACAAAGCAGACGATCGCGGCAACTTGCACTTTTTGGGCGAAGACTCCATCAACCACACCCCGCGCAACGAAAAGGTGCGCCTGTACATCGGCGACTCGTTTGATGTTGTCGGCGAGCGCAAGCGTGTCAGTCTCGAACAAATCTCAGAGCGCGTCACTGAGGAAAGCTTTGAAATTTCCATCCGCAACCGCAAGCAGGACAGCGCAGAAGTCTCCGTCGTGGAGCGCTTCTGGGGTGACTGGCAAATTCTAAAAAGCAGCCACGAATACAGCCAACTGGATGCGCGAACTGTGGAATTTACGGTAGCGGTTGCAGCAGACAGTGAGGTAAAAATAACCTATACCGTGCGCACAATCCGGTGAGGACGCGATGACTGTTTACTTTTACGGCACCCGCGACAAATACGGCGGCTTCTCCAACTTTTCGCCCCACGGCTTTGAGCTGGATGGAGCCTACTGGCCAACCAGCGAACATTACTTTCAAGCCCAAAAATTTGCCGGCACGCCCCACGCTGACAAAATCCAGCAGGCAAAAACCCCCAAGGATGCTGCCAGAATGGGGCGCGACCGCAAGCGCCCCCTGCGCCCCGACTGGGAGCAAGTAAAAGACGGCATCATGCGGCGCGGTGTGCTGCGCAAATTTGAAACCCATGCCGACATCCGCGAGGTGCTGCTCTCCACCGGCAGCGAAGAAATTGTCGAGAATTCCCCCGTCGATTACTACTGGGGCTGCGGCGCTAATGGCACCGGCAAAAATAGGCTGGGTCAGATTTTAATGGAAGTAAGGGAAATCCTGCGCTCGCGCACTGAATAATAAATCGGGAACGTCCCATTTTTCATTTTTGTCAATCCATCTCTTGTAGGACAGGCGTCTCGCCTGTCCTATATCTCCAGAGTTATTTTATGGCGCAGGCGAGACGCCTGCGCTACATAAAATGAATTGAATTACAAGTTTTAGTGCCTTCCCTTTGGGAACGCTACAGGGAAAGATGTTTGTCAAAAAAGCCTGGTTCTGTTAATATGGAACTAGAAAGCACATTGGCATAAGATGGGAACGCAATCCTTAATTACAGCCCGGCTCGCCCAGCTTGGCTCTCAGCGAGATTGGGTCTGGCGCGGCTGGCAAATTCGCTACACCTACATCCGACCGGCTCTTGACAGCACCGGCAAACAAACCGCATTACCGGTAATCTTCCTGCACGGTTTTGGCTCAGCCCTCGGACAGTGGCGCTCGAACTTGAAGCCCTTGGGCGAACAGCACCACATCTACGCCCTTGATTTTTTGGGCTTTGGCGCTTCTGAAAAAGCGCCAGCTCGATACAGTGTTTGGCTTTGGGCAGATTTAGTGTACGATTTCTGGCGCACCTTTATTGGCAAACCTGCTGTAATAATTGGGCACTCCCTGGGGTCGCTCATCGGGCTGACTGCAGTGGCGAACCATCCGGAAATGGCATGCGGCTTGGCATTCCTGACTCTGCCAGACTCTCAGCCAAAACAGCCGCCAGCTTGGGCGAGATCGGTGGAGCGAATCTTTGCAAATCACCTGCTGCTACTGCCACTTTTTGAGATAGTGCGCCAGCCTTGGTTGCTGCGCCGCGTGTTGCAAACAATTTATATTCGCCAGGAGTTGGTTGATGACGAATTAGTCGCCCTTTTTGCTACTCCGCCGCAAGACAGAGGCGCTCTGGCAGTTTTTTGCCGGCTGTCTCAATCGAGAAGTGACGATAATTACAGCCCCACTGTGAAAGATTTGTTACCAGGCTTGCGCCCGCCGATTCTGTTGATTTGGGGTCAGGAAGATAGGGTTGTGCCGTTTGCCGGTGCGGGGCAATTCAAGCAGCTCAATCCCAATGTGCGGCTGGTGGAGATTGAGAATGCCGGTCACTGTGCTTTTGATGAGTATCCAGAGAAAGTAAATCAAGAAATTATCGACTGGATAGATCAGGAGGTGAGAGCTTCTGTTTCACCGGCAGCCGGTTAGAAAGCGGCGTCGCACAGTATAAGGATGAGCAAAACTTTTTCCATTATCGAAAACCCCCTCTTACCTCCCCCTCTCCGTACACGGGGAGGGGGTTGGGGGGTGGGGTTCATCCCACAAATGTGCAACGCCTAGAAGGCGCTCGCACCGTTTGCAGCCGGCCTTAAACCTCAAAATTAGGAATTTGTAAAAATATGTATGAACCAGTTTTAGCTGCGATTGTTGTAACTTTTGCAGCAGCTAGAGGGGAATCCGCAGCAATTATCCTTAGAGAAGGTTCCCAAGGGCCAGAAGTCACAGAACTGCAGGTGTTGCTGGATTATGCAGGATACGCTCCCGGTGCGCTAAACGGCATCTTTGGGCCGAACACCAAAGCAGCCGTCCTCAAATTGCAGCAAGATAAAAAACTCACCGCCAATGGAGTGGTGGGGGCAGAAACTTGGCAGGCTGTCCTGATAGACGAATATTTATTCTGGCCCGAAAAGCCCGGAGTGTTTTTAAAGGAAGGAGCGAGAGGGCCAAAAGTTAAAGAGTTGCAGCAGAGATTGAACAGCAGAGGCAACGTTAATCTAATCACCGACGGTATTTTCGGGCGGAAAACCAAAGCAGCCGTAATCAACTTTCAAAAGTCCACCGGCAGACCCCAAACTGGAATTGTGGGGGCGAGCGTTTGGGGCAATTTGGTGAATTGGCGCTAAGACAATGGCTTTGGCTGGCCACCGCCCGCCCCCCTTGCGGTAGCTTCCACATTCCCCGGTGGTTCTGCTACAATCAGGATCCCAACTACAAACTTTAGGGCTAAAGCCCAACTACAAACTTTAGGGCTAAAGCCCAACTACAAACTTTAGGGCTAAAGCCCAACTACAAACTTGAGAGCCGCCCTCAACCGTGCGAAAGCTCGTGTGGCCAGGACTTTCTCTCAGGCGACCTTGCCAGACTTCGTAAAATTTTTCTGTAAAAAATCTCAATTTTGCTCACAGATTGCTAAAAATACTTAAGATGTTAGACCCAATACCCATGACCGAAATCACCACCGCTGAGCTGCCGGCAGCAGGAGCTGCTTATAATGTAGAAAGTGCCGTTCTGGAACGCTATAAAGCCGGTGCCCAAACCGCTGAACCGGCCCTCTGCTGCCCCTCTGCCGGATACGACACCCGCTACCTGGACATTTTGCCGCAAGAAATTATCGAAAAAGATTACGGCTGCGGCGACCCAAGCCGCTATGTAAATGCCGGCGAAACCGTCATAGACCTGGGTTCAGGTGCCGGCAAAATTTGCTACATCCTCGCCCAAAAAGTCGGCAAGGATGGCCAAGTCATTGGCGTCGATTTCAACGACGAGATGCTAGCCCTCGCCAGAAAGTATCAACCTGAAATAGCCAGCAAAATTGGATACCATAATCTGCGTTTTGTCAAGGCTAAAATTCAAGACCTCGCCCTGGATTTAGACCGCGTTCAGCAGTGGCTCAACGAACACCCGATTACCTCCATTGAGCAGCTAGCGGCATTTGAAGCAGAATGCGAGCGCTTGCGGCGCGAACAGCCCCTAATCCCCAGCGACAGCGCTGATGTCGTCGTTTCTAATTGCGTGCTGAATCTGGTTCGCCCCCAAGACAAACAGCAACTGTTCCGCGAAATCTACCGCACCCTCAAGCGCGGCGGGCGAGCCGTCATTTCTGATATAGTTTGTGACGAAGAACCCACACCAGCAATCCTCAACAGCCCGCAACTGTGGAGTGGCTGCATTGCCGGCGCATTCCGGGAAGACACCTTCTTGGAAATGTTCGAGCAATCGGGTTTCTACGGCATCGAAATTATCAGCCGGCAAGCCGAACCCTGGCAAGTCATTGATGGCATTGAATTTCGCTCCCTCACCGTCCGCGCCTACAAAGGAAAAGATGGCCCTTGCTGGGAGCGCAACCAAGCCGCCATCTACAAAGGACCCTGGAAACAAGTCCTGGATGATGATGGGCATATTTACCGGCGGGGTGAGCGCATGGCAGTCTGTGACAAGACTTACAATATCTTAACTGACCCCAATGGCCCCTATCACCGCGATATCCTGCCGGTGGAACCCTATCAAAACATTCCCCTAGAAAAAGCTCAAGCTTTTGACTGCTCGCGCACCGGCACCAGGCACCCGCGAGAAACTAAAGGCTCAGAATACCGGGAAACAGTTAGCAATGACAGCGCCTCCTGCTGCAGTTCAGACAGCTGTTGCTGAAGGCTGCCGGTAACATCTTTTTAGGGGCTCTTACGGCTTGGCTAAGAATACTTGAGCGACATCCGCCCCTCAGAGCGGACATTGGCAGTAAAATTGTCTGACAATAAGGAAGGAAATCAAACCCCACAAAAATGGTTCAGGCCAAACCCATTCATACCCCTCTCACACCGTTTCGCGAAAAGCTTGGCACCCGGTTAACCAAGCGCAAAATCAGCGTTTTGCAAATTAATCTGGGCAAGCGCTGCAATCTCACCTGCACTCACTGCCATGTGGAAGCCGGCCCCAAGCGGACTGAGGAACTTTCCCCAGAAGTCTGCACCCAGCTGATTGAGCTGATTCAGCGGTTTCCCCAAATTCAAACGGTGGATATCACCGGCGGTGCGCCAGAAATGCTCTATGGCTTTAAGCCCCTGGCAGAAGCAGCACGGGCTGCTGGCAAACAGGTAATTGTCCGCTCTAATTTGACGATTTATTTCCAGCCGGGGTTTGAGTATATCCCACAATACTGCCAGCAACACCAGCTGCGAATTATTGCCTCTCTTCCCTGCTATTTACCAGATAATGTGGAGAAAATGCGGGGTGCCGGTGTCTATGACGCCTCGATTCTGGCCATTCAGTGGCTGAACCAGCTCGGTTACGGGCGCGAGGAGAATTTAATTCTCGATTTGGTGTATAATCCGCAGATACCCAGCACAGATAAATTTTCTCTGCCCCCTGAGCAGGGTAAGCTAGAGCGCGATTACAAAGTGTTTTTGCAAGAACATTTCGGCATCGTCTTTAACCAGCTGCTCACGATTACTAATCTGCCGGTGGGGCGGACGAAGTTCCATCTGGAACACAAGAAACTCCTCAAGCCTTACTTGCATTTTTTAGAGGATAATTTCAATCCCTCTACGGTTGATCGTTTAATGTGCCGCGATGAACTTTCCGTAGACTATCTTGGGAATGTTTACGATTGCGACTTCAACCAGATGGAAAATCTGCCGGCAAGAACGCCCCAAGGCGAAACTGTAACTGTGGCTAAGTTGCTAGCTGCCGGCAGCTTGGACTTAATTCAGGAAGTCAAGACTGCCCCCTATTGCTACGGTTGCGCCGCTGGGTGCGGTTCTGGCTGCGGTGGCGCATTAGTTTGACTCTCAGGGTGCGTTTCTCTAGGGTACTGAGAAACCCGGTTTCTTAAAGAAACCGGGTTTCTGGCGTGTACTTTATCCAACTGAAAACCGCTATAATTGATTTGGAAATTTTCCCGTCAAGACGCCCGCGCTTTCTCGGCTGACCGCAGGGTAGATGTGCCAACAAAAGAAAAGAGAGGATTTATCAAGTATGGAGGAGCTAGTGAAAAAAGGACTGCCGGCCAAACTAAAACTGATTTCAGGGATTGTGCTAGTCGTTGAGATAGCTGTAGCGGCGCAATATTTAAACATCCAGGGACTGTTGAAAAGTGCCATCTCCTGGACTGAAAGTCTTGGCGCAGCAGGATTTGCAGCTTTTATCCTTATCTACATTCTGGCTACAGTGCTGTTTCTACCTGGCTCTGTGCTGACGCTGGGTGCCGGTGCTATTTTCGGGGTGATTTGGGGTTCCGTTTGCGTCTCAATTGCCTCCACTTTCGGAGCCACAGCGGCTTTCCTCGTCGGGCGCTATCTGGCGCGGGGCTGGGTTGAGAAGCGGATAGCGGGGAATGATAAATTCAAGGCAATTGATGCCGCCGTCGCCCGAGAGGGATGGAAAATTGTCGCCTTAACCAGACTGTCTCCCATTTTTCCATTTAATCTGTTAAACTATGCTTTTGGAGTTACGCAAGTCGGTTTGAGAGACTATTTTTTCGCCTCTTGGATTGGCATGATGCCGGGAACAGTCATGTACGTTTATTTGGGTTCCTTGGGTAAGGATATCGCCACCTTGGGAACCCAGCAACAGCCCAGCACCATTCAGTGGTTGGTGCGGACAGTTGGGTTAATTGCCACAGTTATCGTGACTGTTTATGTAACGCGCCTTGCCAAAACAGCTTTAGACAGCAAAATTGAGTCATAAAAGAGGCATCCTTTTTAATATTTTTGCATCGCCAAGAGAGCTTGGCGCACGGGCGATAACAAAGACAGTCCTCTGTTTAATTAATCATTAGACCTCTGGCAAAGATTATCAATGCTCGTTTATAATAGGGAATACAGTCCCTACCATACAGGAGTTTGGGGACTGAATTCCCCACTAATTGCCTGATTTTTGCAAGAAGTCTTATTTGCGACGCCGGCGTCCATATTAGTCATAGAAGCGCAGAGCAGTGAGGGCGGGCGTTTAGACAAGCATCCCTGATCTAATAGCTTATCCTTTAGTTCGCTGACATTTCGGTCGGATGCTCTAAGACCGGCTGTTTCTGCCCGGAGGCCCAACCTGCCAATCACTCCCCCTGTCAGCCACTCCCGCTGTCAGCCACGCCCCAGACAGTTTTACCTGCCCATTGATTGAAACTGAATAGGCAAAGCCACTGTCATCGTCTTTTTGGCTTTCTTGTCGTACACTTTTGCCACCCTGAACAGAGATTTTGGTGCCGGAGGTTTTGAGACTTGCACCTCTTGGGTCAGAGTCGGCAGGATTTCGACCAGCCGGTAGCGTCTGTCAGCACTCTTCTCGGTGTAACTGATGGATGGCATCCCCAGCGCATTGCGCATGATAATAATCGGCAGTTCCT
>JALOOK010000159.1 GCA_025454445.1 Oscillatoria sp. Prado101
TTTCAGCGACAAATTTTGTCTCTTCTCGGAGAAATTTATTCAGAAACCCGGTTTCTCAGCCCCCCAGAAAACCCAAACCCTGAAACCGGGTTTCTGCGACAAATTTTGTCTCTTCTCCGAGAAATGTATTCAGAAACCCGGTTTCTGATATCCCCAGACAGAAACCGGGTTTCAGCGACAAATTTTGTCTCTTCTCCGAGAAATTTATTCAGAAACCCGGTTTCTGATCCCCCCACGCCAAAGAAGCCTTAACAAAGCCGGTGGCGTACTCTAATTTCTTTTTACCCCCTTTGGCAGCGCTACCTGTGCGGTTCCCAGAAGCGACAACCGGCACCCCCGCCAGCAGACTAAGCTTTCGCACAAAAGCTTGACCAATCTCTCCTACAGCCACCTCGCACCCATAGATAAAAATAGCAGGAGAATCGGAAGGGAACAAAAACTTAAAGAAAAAAGGTTCATCCCAAGTTTCTAACTTGCCAATTTTCCAAGCTGCAAACTCTGGGGCATAAATATCGAGGTTGTCGGGAGTCAGCCGGGTGCTGCCCAGCTGCAACAAACCCGGAGCGCCGTGGCATACAATGTGCACAGTGTTAATCTCGGCGTATCTGGCTAATACGTCACTGATCTGTTCTATGCCATCTGACGCTGGGTCGAGGACAATTACTTCAAAGCCGGTTGCCACACCGGCAATCAGACTTTCCTTATCCTCAACAGCTGAGTCAATAAAGACGAGACTGCGCCCGCTATTCCTCTCGTATGCCGTCTTTTCTGTCAAACCAAAGTAACCGTTCAACATTTAATTATTCCCGATTAATTTCTTTCTCTATGCAGGGTGTTTGCTAGAAGAGCGGTTTCAAGTAATTTATCAGCGTTTTTTGTGGGCAAGAACACGCCTTTTCCGCGCCAAATGCTTCCCGCTGGGTAGAGCGCCAAGAAAAGAGAATAGAGATAATTTGCCAAATTACTTATGGCCGCCCAAAAAATTTGCAATTTAGTTGTCGTTATCTGACCTTTGCTTATCGCCTGTCTCTATCCTCTCAAAACTTATAAGTTGATTTTGCTCAGTAGCGGCTCATTAAATGGCACATTTGATTGTTCATTTAACGGCTCACTTGGCGCAGCATTTTTCGGTGTGACTGAGGCATTATCCAGAAAAAACCTGCCCTCTCAAAAAAAAGTCGGTTAAAAATCAGTAGCGTTCGTTTTTCCAGGCTTCCACTGCGCCCATCGGGTAGGGCCAAACCCGAAAGCGGGTTGCGGAGTGGGTGGGCGTTGCACAGTAGAAGGATGATTTCTCTTTTTGCACTCATCCAAAACCCTCTCTTACTCCCCCTCCCCGCTTGCGGGGAGGGTGGGGCCCCCTCTGGGGATAAGGGGCATAGGTTGGGGGGGTGGGGTTGATCGCCGCAATTTTGCAACGCCAGTGGGTGGGCCGACTGCCGATTGGGCCACCGCAAAAAGCCGCTTAACGTTCACCCGCCCCTACTTCCTGCCGAGTTCAAGAAATCCGGTTTCTTGTTGCTTCACTTTTTCTTTATAAATGACCTCTCAGGCGGTCGCTGTCTTTGTTTTTATTGTGCCAGCACTCTGCCACTTGACCACTGGAGCGGGTTGCTCCAGTTGCTGCCCTGGCCACCTACACTCCAAACCATCGCAGCTTCCGCTTTTGTTGGGTCTTCTTCAGCGCTGGTTCGAGCGGGCAGACCGGCTGTCAGCGCGGGCCAATTTCTCTGCGCCGCATTCCCAGACGGGCTGGCACCAGAGGTGGCACACTGACCGGCACCGGCACCCTCAGTTGACTGCGGGATTTGGCCATTTTCGATCATAGTGCCGGTGTTGGAGCAGGAAATTGCCGCCGACACATCCAGGGTGGCTCCTGTGACAACAGTCAATGTGCCACTGTTGGTGAAAAAGCCCTTGATGGCACAATCCCCAGCCAGAGTCAGCTCAGATAAGCTGGACAAATCCCGCAAGGCCATCCCGTCCGTTCCCGGGTGGAAAGTCTGGGGGCTAGTTCCGCAGAAGCTAAACATGGGCCTTCCCTCAACTGTACCGCCGGTGCGGGTAAAGTTGCCATAGAAAATGTAGTAGCTGCTGAACTCACTGGAAAAGGATACCGCGCCACCTTTCAGAAACACGTTTCCTTTGACGCTGCCACCATACCACAAAAAGATTCCGCCGTCAACCGTAAGATCGCCACTAACTGACAGGTAGCTTTTAACTGTGCCATTTTCAATAGAGAGATGGCCGCCAACACAGAGGCTGACCTCAACCGTTCCGCCGGCAATCAGGGCGTTGTCCTCAACCTGGAGTTGATTCCAGCCCCACAAGGTGCCGGTGCAGTCGCGGGTGACAGTCAAGCTTTGGATTTGCGGACTGATGTCCAGGAGGACATCTTGGGTGCAGGTTTTGTCGAATACGGCGCGGTCAAAATGTGCCGGTACTTGCTCCCCCGACCAGTTGAGCGGGTTGCTCCACTTGCGGTTATCGCCGCCGCCCGTCCAGTAACGGGTGGTGCCCGGGTCGGTGCCGGCACCTGGCGACAGGTGAGAAAACCACTGGATGGGACAGTTGCCGGTGCCGGTGGAGCGGGTGCGGGGGTTCCAGGATGGGTGAATCTTGGCACCAGTCAGTTCTGCCAGCCGGGGCAGCCCGGGCGAAAAAAGGCGGCTATCCCCTGGCCACCCTGTATCGAGGGGGGGAGAAAAGACATCCACCGGCTGCACTTGCCCGCCTTTTTTGCGGGAGAGTGGGGGGGGATCGCAAGCCGCACCGCAACCGTAGAGGAGGATATGGGGCGCAGCAGGGGCAGATGCCCACTGCTGCAAAAGCTTGCGGTCGAGGTTTTCCAAGCTCAGTTGCGTGTTGCCCAGCTGCAAGCTGTCAGGGGCACCGGCACAGACAATATGGATGGCGCAGATGCCGGTGCGCTGTGCCAGCACCTCAGTAATTTGCTGCACCCCGCATCTGTCCTGCTCGAGGACAACCGCCTCCGCCTCCGGCATTACACCGGCAACCAGGCTCTCAAAGTCCTCGACAGCGGAGTCAATGAAGAAAATACTGCTCGTGCTGTTCATATTTGCCATTTTTTCTCTTAAAGATAATAAAGTGCCCAGCATTTAAGTAGTCCCTCGTTAAAGAATTTTGGATCGGATGGGGGGTGTCCCTGATGGCTCGGCTGGACTTGTAGCGCGGGCCAGCTCTAAGCTAGAAAGCCACGCCCCCTATGGGAAAGACGAAGAGCGCGGAATCTAGTTCGCGCCGCCGGCATTCCCCCTGACTGGGCTTCTTTGTGTATATATCATGGCGTCTGGATTTGGGGTGAATTGGCTCAGTTAGCGGCTCAGTTAGCGGCTCAGCTGGCGGCTCAGTTGGCGGCTCACCGATTTTGGGGAGATGAGCTATTACCCCGAAATAAACTTGATAAATTGGAAAAAAGCCCACTAGGGGATGACGCTATGACCAATCGTTTGAGGGCGACTGTCCTCAGTGCCTCTGCCAGGGGGCTAGAAATCGTGGATGAGGCCAGAAAAAAGAAAGGCTGGAAAAAGACGGCCATTGTTTGGTGTCACGCCGCCCAGACTGCGGAAGCCACCTTGAAGCGGTTTTGGCGGCGCATACCGATTCGGCAAGAGGCTTTTATCAGTATTTGTCAAGCGGTGGGGGTGACTGACTGGAAACAGATTGTTGACCTTATTCCCCAGATAGAGGCGCACACAGACTGGGGGGAAGCGCCGGATGTGGCTGTTTTCTATGGACGCACCGGCGAACTGACGGCTCTCAAGCAATGGCTGGTGGAAGACAATTGCCGCCTAGTGGCGCTTTTGGGAATGGGTGGCATCGGCAAAACCGCGCTGTCGGTAAAATTAGCCCAAGAGGTTCAAAATAAATTTGACTGTATAATCTGGCGTTCCCTGCACCAAGCCCCACCGCTGGAAGAACTCCTGGGAGATTGGTTGGAATTTCTTTCTTACCAGATTGCCGCTGACAAGCAGGCAGATATCGGCGAAAGCATCTCCTGCTTAATTGAGTGCTTGCGCCGCTATCGCTGTCTGCTGGTACTGGATAACATGGAAGCGATTCTCAGCAGCGGTGATTTCGTAGGGCACTATCGAGACGGCTACAAAGTCTATGGCGAACTTTTGAAACGAGTGGCAGAAACCCCCCACCAGAGTTGCTTGCTGATCGCCAGTCGGGAAAAACTGCGAGAATTTGCCTTATTAGAAGGAGAAACATTACCAGTTCGCTCCTGCCAGCTGCAAGGTTTGGGGGATGACGCCCGAGAAATATTGAAAGAAAAGCGCCTGTCCCAGCCAGAAAAGTGGGGCACCCTGATTAACATCTATCGGGGCAATCCCTTCATGCTAAAAATTGTGTCTGCTTTGATTCAAGAAGCGTTCGACGGAAAAGTTGGGGAATTCTTGAAGATGGGAACCACGCAAGTGACTCGCGATATCAGCGATTTTATTGAAGTGCATTTTGAGCGCATTTCGCACTTAGAAACAGAAATCATGTACCAGATGGCTCTAGAAAAGGAGCCGGTATCGCTGAGCGAATTGCAGGATAGCTTATCAGGCGTGTCACCCGTTGAATTAGCCAATGCCCTGGCATCTTTAGTGGGGCGATCTCTCATTGAAAAAAGTGCGGGGGGGTTCACCCTGCAGCCAGTTGTGATGGAATATGTGACCAGTTTGGGAACTCCTGAACTAGAATAAGTGAGCTACTGTATCAATCCCAGATGCCCCAACCGGCAAAATCCTGACAATCTGGCCAACTGCCAGAGTTGCGGAACCCCCCTGCTTGTCAATAACCGCTACCGGCTGGTAAAACCCCTGCGCGAATTAGACGAATTCTCGACAACGGAAATTTTTGAGATCGACGACGCGGGCACATCCAAAGTCCTAAAAGTTTTGAAGCGCCCCAAGTTGAGCCAGATGTTTGAGCGAGAAGCGCGAGTGCTGCAGCAGCTGAAGCATCCGGGGATTCCCCAAGTCGAAGCGGATGGTTATTTCACCGTTTATACGGGCAAAGTATCCAAGCCATTGCACTGCTTGGTGATGCATAAAATTGAGGGAGAGAATCTGGAACAGTGGCTAGCTAATGGTGGCACAGTTACTCAAACGCTGGCGCTGGACTGGCTGACACAGCTTGCAAAAATTATCAAATTGGTGCATGAGAAAGATTTGTTTCACCGGGATATCAAGCCATCCAACATCATGCTGTCTCCCAGCGGACAGCTGGTGCTAATTGATTTTGGCACAGTCAGGGAGGTGACAGGAACTTACCTGGCTAAAGTGGGAAGCGATGGCCAAATAACTGGCATTATTTCTCCCGGCTACACTCCCCCAGAGCAAGCCACCGGCAAAGCAGTGCCACAATCAGATTTTTTCGCACTGGGCCGCACTTTTGTGCATTTACTCACCGGAGCGCATCCGGTTGAATTGCTGGAGAACCCTCAAACCGGCGAGTTGATTTGGCGAGAGCTAGCTCCTGATGTTTATCCGGATTTTGCTGACTTAATTGATGACATGATGGCACCTTTTCCAGGAAAGCGCCCCGCTTCCGCGCCGCTGGTTTTGCAGCGCCTGGAACAGGTGCGTTCCAACTGGCGGGAGGGGGTGTCAGGGGAGCTCGAACGCAGGGTAAATCGGTGGCGGGGGAGAAAACTTAATCCCTGGGGAAAAGATATAAAACAGCCTCGCTGGCTGACGGCGGCTGTGTTATTATTGATAGGGTTATGGGGCTTTTGGGGGTTGGGTCGCGCTTTAGCGGTGTACTATTACAGTCGCGGGCTGGAAAATCATTTAGCCCGTCAGTGGGAGGAGGCGGAAGCAAACTACAAACAAGCGCTCAAACTGAACCCCAACTATGCGGAAGTTCACAACGCTCTGGGATTTCTTTGCCAAAACCGGCAAGATGTGGAGTGCGCTCGCAGGGAGTACGAAAAAGCGATCGCACTCGACACTAACTTAGCGATCGCTCACCTCAACTTGGGAATTCTCTGCGAAGACCGGCAAGACTGGGAGTGTGCCGGCACAGCCTACCGGCAGGCGGCGCGGAACGGCTTGCCGGCTGCCTATAACAACCTAGCTCGCTTGCGCATTCTCCAGCAAGACTTTGACGCCGCCGCCGAGCTGCTGTCACAAGGGTTGCAGCTGGCCAAAGAGCCGGGCACGCAATACGCCACGCTCAAGAATCTGGGCTGGGCAAAGCTGGGTCAAAAACGCTACAAAGAAGCTGAGGAAACCCTGCGAAAGGCAATTGAGATCAAAGGCGACCGCGCTCCGGCTTACTGTCTGCTGGCGCAAGTCAAGGAAAGCGAAAACCAACGGCAAAATGCGCTGCCAGAATGGGAAAATTGTCTAAGATATGCTTCTAGATACAACCCTGATGAAGCAGCCTGGATTGATATGGCACGCGAGCGCTTGAACGCCAAAGGAGAGGGACAATGAAACGTCAATTCCCGATAGCAATCGCCCTCACCGTGATGCTTTTGGCGGTGGGTTGGGGAACCGGCACCCAAGAAAAACCTGCTCTCCCCGCAGCAGCGGCACAAGCTATTCCTCGCGCCAGGGCGGCGACGGGGGGATACCGGCTGGTGGAAGTCAGGGGCGAAGTGCAGCTGATGCGTGCGGGGGAGCGAAACTCCCGCCCGGTGACGGGTAACATGGAACTCTATCCAGGGGATCTTCTCAAAGTTGCCAGGGGGGCAACAGCCACTGTCCTGTGCGCCAGCAACGGGCAGACTTGGACACTGCCAGACGGTCTGTCCGGCGTCACCAATGGCTGTCCCCCAGAAAACCCGATAAATCCGCAGCTGCCACAGACTCGCGGGCAGGTAGATCAGAGCTCTCCGTACATTATCAGCCCCCGCCAAACGGCGCTGCTCAATAACCGGCCAAAGCTGCGCTGGAATCAGGTGGGCGGTGATTCCAGTTACACGGTTCTAATCAGGGGCGAGGATGGCATGAGATGGGAAAAGACAGTGCGTGCCGCTGAAATTAGCTATTCTGGATCGCCCCTGAAATCTGGTGTCACCTACCAGCTGATTGTCCAGTCCGGCAGCGGTGAGGGGGACAGCCAGGAATATGCGACATTCTGGCTGCTTGACGAACAGACCGCTCGCACCGTGCGGGACAGGGCAGTCGCTCTGAGTCAGCAGCCGTGGTCTGAGGAGGAGAAAGCTATGGCTACTGCCGATCTTTACCGCGCCCACAATTTGATTGCCGAGGCGATAGAAACTCTGGAAGCTTTGAAGGGCAAAACAGCTACAGTTAAGCGGATGCTGGGAGAACTCTACGAATGGGTGGGACTGGCTCCGCAGGCGCAGCGGCACTACTCGCAGGTCATGGGGCGATCGGGCGATCGGCCATTGGGTATTGGGCACGCTGGCATTGCTTGGATCGCGACCACAAGAGATATAGCGGTTTTCAGTTGGATGAAGCACACGCCAGAAACCCGGTAACTTTGACGAAACCGGGTTTCTCAGTACCTCACTCATACGAAAAACGCGCTCCAGCTGTTAGACGTTTAATCTGTTTGTCTATTGAAAGTCGGCGTCGGAGACAGCAGCCTTCGTTCCCACGAGGCTGGCAACGAGAAAGCACTAGAAAGACTCGATTCGGCGTTCTACAAGAAACAGGCGCTGCAGAGCGGCACTTGCAACACCGGCAGGTGTTAGCGCCACCTTTTCCACCGTAATTGATATTATTGCGATTTGTAAATTAGGATCGGTAAGGGGGGTGGGCGCTAACCCGCCCTCGCCTGTCACTCTTTGAGTTCTTTGAGGAGATTGAGATGAGTCGCACTGTAACGCCTGCCAAACCCGATATCAGCAGGCCAGCTGCTTCGGGCCAGCCGGCAGAGGCCACAACCAGCGTCCTGGGGGCCAGCGTCCTGGGGGCCAGCGTCCTGGGGGAATTTGTCCAAGAAACCTTGGCGCTAACCCGCCGGCTGTTCATCCAGCTGCAGCGACGCCCTTCCACCCTGATCGCCGGGATTGTCCAGCCCCTGATGTGGTTAATCCTGTTTGGGGCGCTATTTCAAAACGTACCGGCAGGTTTGTTCGGTGAGAGCCAGAATTACGGGCAATTCCTTGGTGCCGGTGTGATTGTGTTCACGGCGTTTGCCGGCGCACTCAATGCCGGTTTGCCGGTGATGTTTGACCGGGAATTTGGCTTTCTCAACCGGCTGCTCGTCGCTCCCCTGGCTTCCCGGTTTTCCATTGTCGTCGCCTCCGCAATCTTTATCGTTACCTTAAGCTTTATCCAAACAGCAGTGATTGTCACTGCTGGCGCTTTTTTTGGTGCCGGTCTGCCCGGGGCGGCGGGACTGGGCGCAATCGCTTTGATTATTTTCCTCCTCGTTTTGGGCGTCACCGGCTTGAGTTTGGGTCTGGCTTTTGCCCTTCCCGGGCATGTGGAACTGATTGCGGTGATTTTTGTTACCAACCTGCCGCTGCTGTTTGCCAGCACCGCCCTCGCCCCCCTCTCCTTCATGCCCAAATGGCTGCAAGTCGTGGCGAGTCTGAATCCCCTCAGCTACGCTATTGAGCCGATTCGTTACCTCTACACGCACAGCGACTGGGCGCTCAGCAGCACAGTCATGCAGGCACCCTGGGGCGATATCACTTTTGCCGGTGCCCTGCTGGTGCTTGCCGGTTTCGATGCTGTCGCCTTGTTGAGCATTCAACCCCTGCTCCGCCGCACTTTTGCGTAAAACTTCACCGGGGCGAACGGAAGTTCGCCCCCGCACCGGCGCACCTTTTGGCAGTATAATCGTCTGTAAACTAAAACATTTAAGCAATAAGTATGGAAAGCAAAAACT
>JALOOK010000001.1 GCA_025454445.1 Oscillatoria sp. Prado101
GAGCCTTTTCCTGGGTGCCTTCCACTCGCCGCATGGGTTCGCTCAAATAATCCAAAGTTTCCCGGAGATACCTGCCGGAAAAGGAGGCAAAAATTCCACCGTAAAGGGGAAAGTAGTCACGCTGGGAAAAGGCGCGAATAATTTGCAGCGTCACTTGAAAGCAGGCATGTTCCAAACGCTCGCGGTTGCTGGAATTGAGACTGGCGGCTGAGCTAAATCCATGCGCCAGCACGCACCAAATTACCGCAAAGGTAAGAAAGGTGGCAATCGAGAGCTTTGCGCCGACTTTGGAGTCATAAACCAGCTGGTCAAACCAGGCAACTAATCCCCGCTGCAAGCACTGCAAAATTACCGCAAGCTCAACGGCGATGCTCAGGTCGAGGTCAGAGCGCTGGGTGACGAGTTCTTCTATCGATTGATCGAGGGCGATGGTGTTGAATAGTGCCTGGGAAAAGGGGCTATTCACCTGTTTGGCCCACAGCGCCCAAGGCCCGTGCTGTCCGGGGACGCTTTCAAATCCTAATTGCCCCCGACTTTGGTCGTAAATCCAGCTGACGAGGTGCGGTTCTAGCCGGTGCCAAGATTCCAGTCCTTTGGTGATGCCGGTGAGCAATTGCTGCAAGTCTCGCTCTAAGTCAGGGGTGGTAATTTGCTGCAGTTGCTGGTGCAGTGCTTTGGCGAGTTGCTGTATTTGGTCTAGGGTGAGGGGGTGCTGCTGGTTGGGGTCTATTGCTCGCAATAAGGCGCTTAGGCGATCGGCGGGTGAGGCGGTGAGGATTTGCTGAACCGCTGATGCGATGGCGGTGGAGACTCGGTTTTCTTTTTGCCAGCGCGAGTATTCGCCTTCAACGGTTTTGAGGGCTCGCAGGATGCGGTTGGCTTTGGCTTGTTTTAACTCGTCTTTTTCCGCCTTCAGCTGGTTTTCGGTAGCGCTGAGCCGGTCTTGCAGACAGCGCTCGAAGATTTCGCCGGTGCCGGTGCTGATGCCTCCGACTAGCATTTGATAGACTTGATCTTTGGAGCGGATTTGCCCTTTGAGGGTGGTTTCGACAATTTGGTCGATGAGCGCTAGGTAGCGCTGTGGGAGTGAGGTTGAGTCAGACATGGTTTCAGGTATAATCCCCTGTTGAGTGAGATTGGGTTTTCTTGAGTTTAACTTACCAGTTCTGTCGCCTCGGTTGGCTGTCGAGCTGGTTGCCGGTGGGGGAAAGCAGAAATCTGGCTTTCTTGTGGGGCCGGCGGGAGGGTATAATTATATAGTAACTCAAGTTGCTACTTACCAGAGAGTCAGGCGATATCCCCCCCTAGCCAGGGCGGAAGGGCCCGCCCCTACAAAGGAGGGGAACATCTCAAAGCCCCCCTTTTTTAGGGGGGTTTGGGGGGAGCTAGATGCTGAGAATTTTAAGTAGCAACTTGAGTTATAGTAGTTCGAGTTATATTAGTTATAAATGATTTGCGCACCGGATATTGGCCCAGAACCCCGGTTTCTTAAAGAAACCGGGGTTCTCAAATTTACCCTCGTTCCCAGCCTGAGGTTGGAAACGCCCCTCTGTAGCTTTTGGGCTGAAGCCCAACTACGAACCTTTGGGCTTCAGCCCAACTACGAACCTTTTGGGCTGAAGCCCAACTACGAACCTTTTGGGCTGAAGCCCAACTACGAACTTTGGGCTGAAGCCCAACTACGAACCTTTTGGGCTGAAGCCCAACTACGAACCTTTGGGCTGAAGCCCTACTACGAACCTTTGGGCTGAAGCCCAACTACGAACTTTTGGGCTAAAGCCCAACTACGAACTTTTGGGCTGAAGCCCAACTACGAACTTTTGGGCTAAAGCCCAACTACGAACTTTTGGGCTAAAGCCCAACTACGAACCTTTGGGACTCACGGCGAGATATATTACACCAGCACCGGCTGCGGCGCTGCAACAGTTATCCCAGATCCCTCGCCCAGTTGCTTCAGTTCCTTCGGCACGAAATCGGTGTCTTTCGCTCCCGGAATTTTGGCGAGGTAGCAATCCCGCACTGCTAAAAGGAATCCTTTGATAGCCGTCGGCTCTCCTGGCATCGCGACTGCATTCAATAAGAAACTGCGCCACTTGCTCTGATCTTTATCATACATTTCCACCAAATGCAACCCCGCCAGATATTCAGCTACCGGGTCAAGGGAAAAGCTGATTTGATCCTGTCCGACCCCCTTAGCTTGAATGAGGTGGAGTTTTTCTTCGAGATATTTGAGGCGCGATTCGGCGCTATCTCCACCGAGAGCGGCTATAGCATCCTCACGGTTTGCCGGTGCCGGTCGGAAAGTAGACTTCAGGCATTCCCAGGCAAGAGTTATGGCATCTTCATGGAGAGTCGAGTTACTTAATTTCTCCCCGTACACGCTGCGATTGAGCTGGTTCAAGTAATAGAGCATCAGTTCGGGGATATTGTCAGGAAGATCGCCCTCTGTCGCGCCTTCCTTAGCGGCGACCATCTGGTCGGCATAGAGTTTTGTCAGCAGGACAGTGATGTTCCTGTCCCCCACCATTCTCGATAGCTGGATGCAGGCTTTGAAGAACTCCTCATCAGTGAAAAGGTCGCGTTTCCCTCGCTGGGCCAGATAGCCTTCCATAAACGAGGACAGCCGGTTGCCCGCAATGCGAAGCGGTTTCATTGTGGTTTTGGTGACGCAACCCAACGGTTCGTCAAGGCGGGAAGTAACGAGCAAAGCATTCACCGGAAAGTCTGGCATTTCTGGCCGTATTGCCGCTTGCGTCGCCTCGCTCATTTCCGACAGGCGATCCACAATTACCAGGATGCGCCGCTCTAGCAGCAAGCGCTCTAGAAGTTCTTCCGAAATCGGCTCTTTATCGTCAGTCAGGTCTTGCAGCTGTCCCCGGATGGCTTCTAGGAAAGGCTGTTTGCCATCAGCTACTTTAAAATTTAGCTCCTGTTCGATGAGCACCGGCAGCATCCGGTGGTTGCAAATGCGCTCCTCTGGACTGTCCGACATCGCCCATTTGGCAATCTGACAGGCGCGACTGGTTTTGCCGGCTCCCCCTTCCCCCCAGATCAGCAGACAGCCGCGTTTTTGGGCGAATGTGGGTCGCAAATCTTTGCTGGTGAGGTCGGGAATGGTTTTGTCATCTAGGAGAGCGGGAATTGGGACGATAACTTTGCGAGCGCTCACTGTGTCCCGCTTCTGAAATTCCTGGCGAGCGGCTTGGATGTGGGAAGTCACCCAGGCATCCAGAACTCTGGGGTGATATTTGAGAAAAATCAAGAAGCCTAGGGATACGTCTGCGCCCAAAATCGGCACTTTGAAGCCGATAGGTTTCAAGATTTGATAAATTTTCAGCAGCCCGATGGGGCGCACCACAAAAAATCCGAACAGTGAGACTAGATACATTCCAGATCCCCACACCCAGGGATTAGGTAAGAGCGAATTGATGAAGATACGCTGTTTTTTTTGTTCCTTGAGGACTGACAGGGGGCGGCGTAAATTTGCGATTGATTCGTCGGAGAACTTCCCTTGAGATTCTTCTATAATTTTTAAGGCAGGCTCCAATTCCGATATTGCTTTATCCAAGTCTGATGAGGGTAGCTTATTTGCGCTGTCCTGAATTTTAGCAGCAATTTTCCCCAGAGCTTCAGCTGCATTGTTGCGCACATAAGGAACTGGATCTTTCAGAGCCTCCCTCAACTCGGGAAGAGCGTCTTTAGAGGCAGCACCGATTCTTCCGAGAGCTGCAACTGCATTGTTACGCACATCTATATCCTGCTCTGCCACCGCCTTTTTCAAATCGGGAACTGCGGATTTGGCATCAAGACCTATTTGCCCCAAAGCCCAAGCTGCATTGAAACGCACGTTTCGATCCGCGTCGTGTTTGAGAAGCGCCCTGAAGTCTGGGACAGCATCTTTGGCGGGAAGACCTATGCGCCCTAGACCATCAATCGCACGAAAACGCACCTCGGCATCTCGATCTTTCAGAGCTTTGATAAAATCGGGAATTGCGTCTTTGGCTTCCGCACGCATGTTCTCCAAAGCAGCTGCCGCACTGCGCCGCAGGTTAACATCTGGGTTTTGCAGAGCTAACCTTAACTGCGGGATAGCCTGTTTGGCTGCCGGTGGAACTTTTCTGTATTGATACCATTGCTGGCTGATTTGCGACAGTGACTTTGCGGCACGCCGGCCCATTGGCAAATGCGAGTCTTTCAGTAGCTTGACAAGAGCAGATATGACGGCATCCGCATCTTTAATATAGTCGGTATTCTTAGCCCTATAATTGATATTTCCCAAAGCAGCAGCAGCATTCCACCGCATTCTCTGATTCTTGGACTGCAACGCTTTGAGCAAGTCGGGGATAGCCGGCTCGCCGATTTTCGCCAGCGCATCGGCTGCACCCTGGCGGACTTGACGATCATCCGACTGCAAGGCGTTTATCAAAGCGGGGACAGCCGATGAGCCAAGTTTGCCTAAACGATCAACAATTTCCTCGCGGTTTAATTCATCGGCGGTTTTCAACTGCTCGATCAGGGGGGCAACCTTTGCGTCAGCCGGCGCTTTTGCCCAGGCGTGGCGAGCCAGCAGCAGCGGTGAGCTGAGAGACAGGAAGATGCCGGTGAGTGCGGCGAGGAGTTTTTGCCGGGTATATTTATTCATGGGTAGAATACCCTCCCTAAATGGACAAATTCAGCCCTACTAAAATAACTAGGTAATCCTAAATATTGCAAGGAGCGCTAGTATCTGCGGATTGCACGGGTTTCTCAGTCATATCCGTGACTGCAACCCTGAACTCTTCCGCTCTTTCCAGTCCTTACAAAGGGTTAATAGGTGAGGGGGAAAAAATTTATGCACTTGTTTCAGGAGTGGGGTGTGCCGGCCCGGTGGCCAGGGGGAGCTGTTAGGGGTTAGGGGTTAGGGGGTAGGGGCACAACCCGATGCCCCATGCCCAATGCCCCATGCCCATCGCGGCGGTGAAATGGCCCACCGGCAGGTGCGTGCCGGTTGCCGGTGCAGCAGCTCCCCCTTTCCATTTACGGAGAGGGAGCTGGGGGGCGAGGTCAAAACTCCCACATCACCGGATTGTCATCCAAATCATCCGTAACACTCCGCCCGATGGCATCAATTTCCGCCAGCTCGCCGGCATCCAATTGCACAACAGCCGCACCGGCATTCCCCACCGCCTGCTCAGCATTTCGCGCCCCTGCGATCGCACAAGTCTGCGGCTGCGCAATTAACCACGCCAGCGCCAACTGAGCTAAACTGCACTGGTGCCGGTCTGCGATCGGGCGCAGTTTGTCCAGCGCTGCTAGCGCCCGCTGGTAGTTCTCGCCCTGAAACAGCTTATTTTTCGCCCGGTGATCGCCCTCCTCAAACTTGTGATCCGGGCCGAATTTGCCGGTGAGCAGCCCCTGAGCGAGAGGAGAATAAGCCAGAATTGTGATATTATTCTCAATGCAATACGGCATCGCATCCTTCTCAATAGACCGCCAAAACAGCGAATAGGGCGGCTGCAAACTGTCTACCCGCCCGTACTGCGCGGCTTCTTCTATCTGGGCACGAGAAAAATTCGACACGCCAATCGCCCGAATTTTACCTTGCTGTTTCAAATCATTGAGCGCCCGCATCGTCTCCTCCACCGGCACAATCTCGCTTTTCCAGGAACCAGTCGGCCAGTGAATTTGATACAAATCGATATAGTCGGTTTTCAGGTTTTTCAGCGAACTCTCGCACGCCTCAATCACTCCATCATACTTAAAATTAGTGCACCACACCTTAGTCGCGTAGACCACTTTGTCGCGCACCGGCTCCAGGGCTTCGCCCACAATTCGCTCTGAGTGCCCGTCTCCGTAGATGGCAGCGGTGTCAAACGTCGTGATGCCGGCATCAAACGCCGCCCGCATCGCTTTGATGGTTTCCGAATCCTCAACCCCCACCCACATCGTTTTGCCAGCTTGCCAAGTGCCCATAATTACAGGCGTAATTTCGATACCAGACGTGCCTAGCGATCTCGTTTCCACGCTCAACTCCTTACATTTAGCATTCCGCCTTATATTGTAAGGATGCCGGCAATCACTTTTGACATTGCTCCCCAAGATCCGCCAGGGAGCGAGACAGGGGGTTTTTCCAAACTAATCAGACGGATTGAGGGGCAGCGGATCTTGCCGCCGGCATCCGGGCACGCGCTGCCCGCAGTGGCGCGAAAATCAACCGGGGTTTGCTACCCTTAAAGAGGAACACTGTGCCCTCGGACTCTCCCACACACTCTCATGTCTGGCAACTCCCCCCCTCTCATCCAAAAGCTGACCCCAGAGCGCTTTGTCGGGTTGAGCATGGACTTCATCGAAGCCGGCTGTATCGGTCTGCTGGTCAAAAATGGCCACGTCGTGCGGATGCTGGAGCCCGGGCGTCATTTCAGCTTTGCTGTGCCTTTGCTGGAACAGTGCCAGCTGCTTATAATTGACACCAAACTCCGCAACCTGGAGATTGTTTCCCAGGGAGACTTGCTCACCCGCGACCAATTTTTAGTTAACGTATCCCTGAATGCCAGCTACCGGGTGGCCAACCCGCAACGGGTGGCGCTGGAACTGTCTGACCCGATAGCGGCGCTGACAGGTGTGGTAAAAGATATGCTGGGAATCGCTATCGGTAAGCTTGCTGTTGGAGAACTCACCGAACGGGGACGAGTTGCGATCCGCCAGTACATGCTCGATAGCAAGTCAGCCGTATATTCTCTAGGCTTTGAGCTGGAGGATGTGCGGGTGAGCGACATTACGTTTCCGGAAAATCGCGGCGTGATCCGTCAGGTGGAGGGCATGAGTGCGCGTCAGGAAGCGGAACACGCCGCCGCACTGCAAGTGGAAATCAGTCGGGCTGGGCGTCCGGTTTTGCCTCCTCCGCCGGTGCAGCAGCTGAACCTAATTTCCAATAAATCGAGCGATCCCTCCTATGCGGCGGCGCTAGAACCGGGCACTTTTGTTCAGCCCTCCCTCGCACCGGCACTCGCGCCAACCCTGCTGGGCGACAGCGCCGGTGATCGGGCAACCGCTCGTCTTGCTGACCGCTCATCCGGCGATATTATCGTTATAAATAATAGCCCTTTCACTATTGGGCGCGAACCGAACAATAACTTGGCGCTGCAAGATCCGAGGTGTTCCCGCTACCACGCTCAAATTATTCGGATTACGGACGCTCAGGGCGGAGTCCGATACCAGCTTGTGGATCTGGGCAGTTCCAATGGCACGTTTGTCGGAGGTCAGAGGCTTGTCGCCAACCAACCTTTTTGGCTGAGTGCCGGTACTGCGATTAAAATTGGCAATCAAGAGTGGGTTTTTTATGAGTGATATTGGCAACCGCGCCCTCAAGGAATGGGCAATTGCTATTGATGCTTTGGAACAGGGCAAAACTGTCGCGCTGCTGCGCAAAGGCGGCATCCGCGAGGAAGGCGGGCGCTTCACGGTCACCGGCACGCACGTTTGGCTATACCCGACTTACGAACACCAGCAGCCGGATTTGCTCAAACCTGAATATGCAGGCAAAGTGACGCCGGTGCCCACCGGCTGGCATCCGGATACAATTCGGATTGGCAGCTGGGCGCAGATTACTGATGTGTTGCCGGTCAGCGACGAGTCAGCGGTTGCTGCGCTACTATCTTACCACATTTGGAATCATAAATTTGTCAGCGAGCGGCTGAAGTGGAAGCGCCGCGAACCGCTTTATGTGCTGCTGCTGCGGACTCACCGGCTCCCGACGGCGCAAGAAATTCCCTACCTCCCGGAATACGGGGGCTGCCGATCGTGGATTGATTTGGCTGTGCCGGTTGCCAGCGCCGAATCCTCCCCAGTTCTCAGTGATGCGGAATACGTCGGGCGCTGTGCTGAAATCCGCTCGGTCATTGAAAACACTCGCACAATTTCCGCTTGATTAGTTTCAAACCAGTTACCTCGTTACCTCGTTCCCAGCCTGGCAGCTGGGAACGCCGTTATGTCGGCGGAGCCGACTTTGAAGAGAAATGCAGATTAAAAGCTTAATAGCTTATAGCGGTTTTCAGTTGGATGTAGTACATGCCAGAAACCCGGTTTCTTAAAGAAACCGGGTTTCTCAGACTCGCCTGCCAATTCGGAGATCCCCCCAACCCCCCTTAAAAAGGGGGGCTTTAAGTTCTCCCCCCCTTTGTTAGGGGGGTAGGGGGGGATCTGTGCGATTTGGCACGCTTGCCTGGACAATTTTTTAAAATAAAAAAAAATTTAAACAATCGATCGCCAGATTATAGCCTAGGCATAACCTGCGTTTTAGATAATACGCTCAAGTTCAAATTAAAACAGATAGCAGCCGGTTAACGCACCCTGTAGCCCGCACTCTTTTGGAGAGTTTCTCTCCTTAGGGAGGCTTGCAGATACAACCAAAGAGTCCAGCCTCAGGAGGCAGAAGGGCTGCGGTCTTTCAAAAGGAGATAATTAAATATGTCAACCCATCAGTGTCCTTGGTGCAATCGCCCCCTCCTGCGGCATCTGCGGCAAAATCGCCTGTATTGGTTTTGCCAAGGCTGCTGGCAGGAAGTGCCGGTGCTGCTGAGCGAAACACTTCCCATTCCCACCATTCCCAAGGACAATCTGGCTTCGCAACCGCAGGAGTTGCGAAAGGTGTCTTTAAGATAGCGGCAATATAGCGGCTCTCAATTGTATGAATTACATCTTAGAACCTCGGTTTATTTAAGAAACCGGGGTTCTCGGTATCTAATGCGTATATAAAAAGTATATGCCCCTCGTTCCCAGCCTGGCAGCTGGGAACGCCACTCGGTCGGCTCTGCCTCCTTTCAAGGGAAAAGCAGCATTATTAGCGTAACAGCTTAGCTTACCCCCCGAAGCAGGGGGGAACAGGGAAGGCTAGCCCTTAGCCTTATTCAACAGCCCTTTCGACTGGAGAAACTCCCGCACCACATCTTCCACCTTGCGAAATTCCCCCTCAACCTGAGAGTTCATGCGCTGCATTTCTTCCGCACTAATTGCGCCTCCCAGTTGCTGGAAAGCCTTGCGCAACTGCGGATATTTTTTCAATGTTTCCTGGCGGACGACCGGCACAGCTTCATAAGGGGGGAAATATTGCTTGTCATCCTTTAAAATCACTAAACCCAGCCGCGCAATCTGCCCGTCGGTGGAGTTTGCAGCCACTAGATCCACTTTTTTATCAACCAGCGCCCGGTACATCAGCCCCAAGTCCATGATTCGGGGGGGCTTAGCAAACTTCAACCCGTAGGTTTTAGACAGTCCGGGAAACCCATCCTCGCGCTCGATGAATTCGTAGCCGAAACCGGCTTGCCACTGCGGAGTGTATTGAGCAGCTTGCGAGAGAGTTTGGATATTCAGGCGTTGGGCGTCTGAGCCGCGCACAACCATAGCGAAGGTGTTTTCAAAGCCGAGTGGCTCAGTCACCTCTAGCCCAAATTGCTTGGCATATTCTTGTTTCACCTTCTGGTAAACTGCTTTGGGGTCACTAATAGGTTTCTGTTTCAGGATAGCTGTAAAAGAGGTGCCGGTGTACTCAACATAGGCATCTAGCTGACCGGCTGTGAGGGCTGTGTGGCAAATAAATGTGCCTCCCAGGTTGAGACGCCGCTCAACTTTCAAGCCAGCTGTCGCTTCGATGTGCTGCGCCAGCAGTTCTCCCAAGATGACTTGCTCGGTGAAATTTTTCGAGCCGATAACAATGTCGCCGCCGCCACCGCCGATTGAGTTGCCGCTGCAGCCGGCAAGCGCAATTGTTAAGGCGAAAGTCAAAATTAAGAATAGCTCTTTTCTGGGGAGGCGGAGCCTCCTCCATGTCGCTCCCAGGCTGAGCCTGGGAGTGAGGTGATTGAGCTTGGTAGGGAGGAAGGGAAACCGCACTGTCATTTTCTTATTGCTGTTAATTGCTGCTCAATCCAACCGAGAGCCAAATCCGCCAGCAAGGCAATCAGCGCCGCCGGCACGGCACCGGCAAGAATCAGCTGGTTGTTGACGACAGAAATGCCCCGAAAGATAAACACGCCCAAACCGCCGGCACCAATAGCGGGGGCAATGGTGGCGATGCCAATCGCAATGACTGTGGCAATCCGAACGCCTGCCAGGATAACGCCGGTTGCCAGGGGAATTTCCACCTGAAATAATAGCTGCCAATCGGTCATTCCCATACCGCGACCGGCTTCGCGGATGGCTGGGTCTACCCCGGTAATGCCGGTGTAGGTATTGCGAATAATCGGCAGCAGGGAATATAATGTCAGGGCGACAATTGCTGGGGTGTTGCCAATTCCGCCCAGCAGCGGTACGGAAATCAGAAAGCCGAACAGCGCCAAACTGGGAACAGTCTGAACGACGTTGGCAACGCCTAGTACCGGCTTGCTGAGTGCTGGCTTGCGGGTGATTAAAATGCCCAAGGGGATGCCGGCGAGAATGGCGATGCCGGTGGAAATTGCCACCAAGATTAAGTGTTCGCCGGTGCGCGTCAGGATTTCTGGGCCATACCGAATCAGGAAAAAATCGCCGCTCACAGTCCGTCCCTCGCTTGTTCGAGTGAGCGCAGGCATTGCAGGAAAGCCTGCGCCTCTGGATGTTGCGAGCGCATAAATTCTGCCGGCGTTTCCAAGGCAACCATTCGCCCTTCGTGCATCAAGCCTATTCTCGATGCCAGAAGGAAGGCTTCTTGAATGTCGTGGGTGACAAAAATCACCGTTTTACCTAATTCCTGTTGCAACCGGCGGAACTCCTTTTGAATCTCCAATCGTGTAATCGGGTCGAGTGCGCCAAACGGTTCATCCATCAGCAGCACCGGCGGATCAGCGGCGAGTGCTCGTGCGACACCGACGCGCTGGCGCTGACCGCCAGACAGCTGGTGCGGATAGCGTCCGGCGAATTGCTCTGCATCTAAGCCTACCAGATTCAGGAGATCATAAACGCGGGTTTTAATTTGTTTGGGTTTGCAGCCTGACAAGGCGGGGACTAAGCCCACATTGCGCTCAACGGTAAAGTGGGGGAACAAGCCGGTTTCTTGGATGACATAACCAATGCGCCGGCGCAGCGCGATCGGGTTCCACTCCGTTGTCGGTTTCCCCCCCACCAGCACTTGACCGGCGGTGGGTGCGTGCAGCCGGTTGATCAGTTTCATGGTTGTCGTTTTGCCGCTGCCGCTGCGTCCCAGCAGCACCAGCACTTCTCCCAGGCGGACGTTTAAATTCAAATCCGACACCAGATTCCGGTTGTGGACGCGATAGCTGGCATCGCGGAATTCGACTGCTATTTCGCTAGTCTCTGGCATGGGTTCCTCTCAGTGGTTGCCGGTATTATATCATGCTCAGATAATTTCGGTAAAAACAGAATATGCCCTCATCCGACATAACGTGACGGGAGACGCGAAGAACATGTAGGATCGTAATCGAAGATCATATTTCATAATTTTAGTGTCTGGATAATATGAAAAGCATTGAAACAACTGCCACAGGAATGCCAGGTTTTTAAATAAACCGCCAAGACGCGCCTGTTCACCAAGAACAGGAAAGATAGCGGGGCTTTAGCCCAAAGGTTCGTAGTTGGGCTAAAGCCCCACAGGTTTGTAGTAGGGCTTTAACCCAAAGGTTCGTAGTTGGGCTAAAGCCCAACCGGCTCCCCCGCGCTCGAGCAAATTTTCTTATGTGGCAATTGCCCGCAGTTTTAGCGCAGCGGCTGAGCAGGAGCATCGCGACTGCCTTAAAATAAACGGTGGATTGCAATTCAAACAACTAATGGCTCGCACACCTACCATCTCATTTGACAGGGGCACTCTCATCCTGCACCCGCCGCCGAGGGGCAAAGCCTGGGTGGACTTTGCCACTTGGGACGATCGGGTAGAAAAATTCCGCATACCGGCAATCCACTACCGCCCCCTAATAGAAGCCCTGCAAGCCGAGGGCGTCGCCTTCACCGACGAAGCTAAGGGATTTCAGCCCCTCGAACTCGTCCCCAGCTTGGAAATGCCCCCCTACCGGCACCAGCAAGAAGCCCTGACAGCTTGGAAACAGGCGGGGCGCAAGGGCGTCGTGGTGCTCCCCACCGCAGCCGGCAAGACTTATCTCGCCCAACTCGCCCTGCAAGCCACCCCCCGCAGCACCCTAGTTGTGGTGCCCACTCTCGACTTGATGCACCAGTGGTACGCCCACTTAGTCGCCGCTTTTCCCGATGCCCAGGTGGGGCTGCTGGGGGGCGGTTCGCGGGACAAAACGCCTATCTTAGTCGCCACCTACGACAGCGCCGCCATCCACGCCGAAGCCCTGGGCAACCGCTACGCCCTGATTGTCTTTGACGAGTGCCACCACCTGCCCACCGACTTTAACCGGGTGATTGCAGAATATGCGATCGCGCCCTACCGGCTGGGGCTGAGCGCAACGCCGGAAAGGTCAGACGGCAAACATTCGGAACTCAACATCTTAATTGGGCCGGAAGTCTATCGTAAAACCCCTGATGAACTGAAGGGCGGCGCACTTGCAGAACACGAAATTGTGCAAATTAAAGTCAAGCTGTCGCCAATAGAGCGGGATCGCTACAGCCAGCTGATCAAAGAGCGCAACCAATTCTTGCGGGAATCGCATATCTCCTTGGGCAGCCTTGACGGGTGGCAGCAGTTTGTCCAAGCCAGCTGCCGGTCGCCGGCGGGACGTCGCGCTATGCTCGCCCACCGGCAAGCCAAGGACATGGCCCTCGGTACGGACGGCAAGCTGAGGATTCTGGCGGATCTGCGGTTGCAGCACTACCCGGAACGCACTCTTATTTTCACAGCTGACAACGCTACGGTGTACCGCATTTCCCAGGAATTCCTCATACCGGCAATTACCCACCAGACGCCGGTGAAAGAGCGCCACGAAGTTCTCAGCCGGTTTCGCACCGGCGAGTACAAAGCGCTGGTGGCGTCTCATGTTTTGAATGAGGGGGTGGATGTTCCAGAGGCGCGGGTGGCGATTCTGCTGTCGGGTACGGGATCGGTGCGGGAGTACATTCAGCGTTTGGGGCGGGTGTTGCGCAAGGGGGCGGATAAAGATAAGTTGGCGATTCTCTATGAGGTGGTGGCGGAGGATACTGCTGAGGAGGGGACTTCCCAGCGCCGGCGGGGTGAGGGGAAGAAATTGCAACCGCCAAGACGCCAAGTGCGCCAAGAGGAAGAACTGGAGTTGCCGAAACACCGGCAGTTGGAAATTTTGCCCCCTGCGCCAGATGTAAATCCCCAGTCACCGCCAGCACCGGCTCCGATTTATGGGGTGAATAAGTCGGCGAGCAAGCGTGCTGCTGAGCCAAAGGCTAAATGGGGAGAGGAGGAAGAAGAGGAGGAAGATTGAAGACTCTTGTAGGACAGGCGTTCCCCTCGTCTCCTCGTTACCAGGCTCTGCCTGGTAACGCTGCTTTGGAGGCTCTGACTTGAAAATGTTTGTAGTTGGGCTGCACGCCCTACCGTCGGGTTATGGCCCACAGATTTTCATGGCTGGCGGTGTACGCAGTTCCGAAGCGACTGCCTTGAAAAGGTTCGTAGTTGGGCTGCACGCCCTACCGTCGGGTTCTGGCCCACACATTTTCATTGGTGGCGGTGTGCGCAGTTCATCGTGACTGCCTCCTTAAATAGCAACTTGGGTTAAATAGGGAAATAAAAATCCAGCCAGATATCTTCTTCTCTTACCTCTGCGTCTCTGCGCCCTCTGCGGTTAATAAAAGAAAACTATTATCCCTAAATATGCTACCATCTGACCTGTTAATGCACCGGCAAAATGGGGAGACAGTCATCCCGAAACGCCTGAATCTTGATGCCAAGACTATCGCCCTTTCCAGCGACATAATCACCTGTTTCCAAGAAGCGAAAGGCTGCCCCCAAGGGGAACTCGACCGGCAGCTTTTGGAATTGGAGGGCGACAGCACTGACTACCGGATTAAGCGGGGGCTGGCGCACTTGCTGAAAAGTGACGCTTTCAGTCAGTTTGAGGTGATCAGTCCCATAGACCCGCAGGAATTGCGGCAGCGGGTTTTCGCTAGATCGGCTGAGTCTGTTCCCAGTCCGCTATCGGCACAAGGCACTCTGGAAAAGCTGGCTGTTGAGCTGAGTCAGGAGTTAAATCGGGAAGTGCTGCCGGTGCAGATAAAAGCCGGTTTGTATGCGGATTTGGCAGAAAATAAAATTCTGACGCAATTTGAGGCACCGGCACCAGAAGATTTGCTGCACCGGTACAATTTGGCGCAGGTGCAGGGCGTATTCTACCGCGCCAGTCAGATCACCATTAACGCCCACCGCAATGTTCCCGGTCAGTACAAGCTGTTATTCCGCTATCTGAAACTGTTTCAACTCATGGCCTATATTGAGGGCGACGCAGATCGCGGGTTTACGATTACGGTGGATGGCCCTACGAGTTTATTTAAGCCTAGCACCCGCTACGGTCTGGCTTTAGCCAAGATGCTGCCGGCTTTGCTGCACGTCACCAAATGGAGTTTGAAGGCGACTCTGTACAGCCGCGATTTCTACACCGGCACTTGGAAAACTGGCCAGTTCAGCTTGGATTCGGATTGCGGTTTGGTCAGCCACTACCCTGCGGGCAAGCCTTATGACAGTATGGTAGAGGCATCCTTTGCTGACAAGTGGGACAGCTTGAAAACCGAGTGGGTGCTGGAACGAGAGGTTGACCTCATCCCTATCCCAGGAAGCGTGATGATTCCGGACTTTCGCCTTGTGCATCCCGATGGCCGGTCTTTTTTGCTGGAAATTGTCGGCTATTGGCGTCCCGAGTATTTGCAGAAGAAGTTCGCCCAAGTGCGCCAGTCTGAGTGCAATAATTTGATTTTGGCTGTTTCAGAGCGGTTGAATTTGGAGAAGGCGGGGGTTAATGTCAGGGATCTGCCGGCTTTGGTTGTGTGGTTCAAAGATAAATTGTTGCCGAAAGCGGTGTTAGATGTGATAGATTAAATGCAGCGGGTCATGCCGGCACGCCCCGCAAGCGAGCGGCACTTTTGGCGGCGGCGACTGCCCTCTGCAAGCCCGATATGTCTGCGGCGAGGGGGAAGAGTGGCAGTTCTGTAGGGAGCATCCCATTTTTGTAATCCCCCTCACCGCCCGCACTTTGGGGAGAGGGGAGAATTCTTGATTCTTTCGCCCCTCTCCCTTCATGGGAGAGGGGGGTGAGGGGGGTGAGGGTGACAGTCTTTGCTTGCTTCGGGATGCTCCCGTTCTGCCAGACAGGGGAGGGGTGCCGGTTGCCGCGAGTCGCCGGTGGAACCCCCGCAGATCCCCAGCGGGGGACTCCCATCTCCCCTCTCCCCCTTGCCTCCCGAATGTGCTATTTTAATATTTATCAGGGCAGACATCAGGTCTGTAACAGGCGTTGCGCCAGGATTGTGCAAAACTTTTTGCAGGAATCCGGTCAGCCACACCCCCAACCTCCTCCCCGTGCGCGGAGAAAGGGCTGGGGTGTGGGGTTAATCCCACTAATCTGCAGCGCCTGGTAACAGCGCTGGAAAACCTCGCACAGCAATGATTGCCTGGTTATTGCAGTCTGAAAGCAATGGGTAATTTATGACTGACTCCTGTTGCCAACCAAGGGGCTGGATATTTCGGTAGCAGTGGTTAAAAGCTGGGAATTTTGGAGAGTGTAATGTCGAAGAAAATCAGAGTCCTGTCAATAGATGGAGGCGGGATTCGAGGGATTATCCCGGCTATGATTATGGCCGTAATTGAGGCTCGCACTCAAAAGCCGATTGCAGAGCTGTTTGATATGATTGCAGGCACTTCAACGGGCGGTATTTTGGCTATGGCCCTGACTAAACCGCTGGAGGGAAGCCAGAAGCCAGAACACAGCGCTCAGTCTTTGGTGAGACTGTACGAAACCGAGGGACAGCGAATCTTTCCTCAACATACTTTGAGCCGCCTCAGTAATCTAATAGATGAGAAATATTCAGCGCAGGGCTTGGAAGCCGTTCTGGAAAAATACTTGGGCGCAACTTATCTGAGTGAAGCGCTGGCAGATATTCTGATTCCCAGCTATGACATTGAGCTGCGCAGGCCCTATTTTTTTAAAAGCTTCAAAGCCAAGCTGGATACCAAGCGCGACTTCCCGATGAAAAAAGTGGCGCGGGCGACTTCTGCAGCCCCGACGTATTTTGAGCCCCTGAAACTTGAAACAAATGACTTGATTGATTATTATGCTTTAATTGACGGGGGCGTTGTGGCGAACAATCCCGCCATGAGTGCCTATGTAGAAGCCAAGAGTATCTATAAAGATGCTACCGATTTTCTCGTGGTCTCGCTGGGGACTGGAGAGATGACAGCTAGACTGTACTATGATAAAGTGAAGAACTGGGGGTTGCTGGAATGGGCGCAGCCAATTCTGAATATCGTTTTTGATGGCAGCAATGATGCGGTAGATTACCAGCTGAAGGAGTTACTGTCTGCTTCGGAGGATGGGAAACCGCGTTACTACCGCTTTCAGACCAGTCTGTCTGCTGATATGGGCGACCGTATGGATGATGCCAGCCCGGTTAATATTATCGGTCTGAAACGCCTCGCACAGGAGATGATTGACAAGAACAGTGACGCTTTGGAGATGCTTTGCCAGCAGTTAACCGACAGCTTCAATGCCTGCAAACATTAGAGATTGGGCGTTCGGGCGTTCGGGCGTTCGGGCGTTCGGGCATTGGGGCATTGGGCCACGCTTGCATTCAGCGTCCCCACTGCCCAGTTAATAATGAAAATGTTTGTAGCTCGGCGAGGCCCTACGCTATCGATTTGGATTAATCAATCGGATATGATATCAGTTTATTTCGGTCGCGGTTGTGGTGCGGTTCCCACATTTCGCACCGGCACACTGTCGCTCTGGCGTTGCACAGTAGAAGGATGATTTAACTTTTTGCACTCATCTAAAACCCTCTCTTACTCCCCCTCCCCGCCTGGGGGGAGGGGGTTGGGGGGGTGGGGTTCATCGCCGCAATTGTGCAACGCTGTCGCTATGGCGGGCAACCTATCCGCTCGCCCGCTCGCAAGAGCGACAGTCCTCCCTTGCCGGGAAAATCTTTAGCTCATCTAAACAGGAGAAAGCTTTCACCGAGGAGTGCGGTAACTTGAAAGAGTAAGCCGCATTATATGGGAACTATGGAGCCAGATTCTCTGCCCACAGAGGTGATTCTGACCCAACCACCTCAATCGTTGGGAAACGTTCAACTGGATTGGAATCCTCAACCGGGTCACTATCTCGATCTACAAGGTCAAACCTACGCCGTATTAGAACGCCGGCACCGATACCAGCTGAAATCAGGTAGATACCGCTTGCAGAAAGTTGCCCTCTACGTCCAATCCGCCCAAAGACCTGTGGAAACAAGTATCGTCAATGGACGCTGGGTCATCGGAGATGCCAGCTGCCGCTTCAACGCTCACTCAGAAATCATTCGCTGCGCCGTCAATCCTGATGGCCCGTGCGACGGGTGCCGGTTCTTTGAACAATAACTGTGGCGCATTCCTCCTTGATGCCCCGCATTGAGGAAGGAATGCCCTGGGCACTATTTCCAGTATAATAACAGCAGCCGCTTGGCTGCTGAAAATGTCTGCCAAGTTCGCACTGCAGTCATGCCAAAACAGCAATTGCCCAAGCTCAACCAATACATGTAGCGCCAGTATAAGAAGTAACAGAATTCCTGACAGCATTGACAGTAAAATCCGCCCACAAGTTCTGCGGGCGGAGGTGCTGCTTTCCCCTCGTTCCCCTCGTTCCCAGGCAGAGCCTGGGAACGCCGTTTTGTCGGCTCCGCCGACTTAAGTAGCAACTTGGGTGAAATAGATAAATTTTAATTAACCAGCCGACCATTTTCCAAAACTTCTCCCACTGCTAGGCGGGAGCCATTGACAAAATCCCAGCCCGTCTGGGGGCGTTTGCCGGCAGGCTGCACTTCCCGCAGCAGCAGCAATCCGGAGCCGGTTTGAACCACCGGCCCGAACCTCTTGGCAAGGCTGACCACTTCCCCCGGACGGCCTGACCGGGCGGACAGCGCCGGCCAATTCTGCTCCAGGGCCCTGAATTCAGGGGGCAGCAGGGGCCAAAACTCAGGGCCGAGGGGCACTGTGGCTGAAATCTTGAGATCCTTGCCGCGAAAAGTGGCGGCACAGTCGGGGAAAAACCCCCTGACTTGATTGTGCAATTCTAAAGCTGAGCGCCACCAGTCCAGGCAGTAATTCTCTTTTTTAATCGGCGGCGCGTAAGTCGCCCGGGCGGAATCTTGGGGGATGGGCTGAATTTCCCCGCCCTCCAGTCGCAACAGGGTTTCCACCAGCAAGTCCGCGCCCAAATTGGCCAGGGTTTCCCCCAGCTGGGTGGCGCTGTCCAAAAGCCCCACCGGCGTGCGAGCTTCCAGCAGCACCGGGCCGGTATCCATGCCGGCGTCCATCAGCATCGTGTTGATGCCGGTTTCTCTCTCGCCGTGGTAGAGGCACCACTGCACCGGCGCTGCGCCCCGGTACTGCGGCAAAATCGAGCCGTGGACATTGACGCAACCCAGGCGGGGCAGATCGAGAATTTCCTGAGAGAGAATTTGGCCGTAAGCGACGACCGCAAACACGTCTGCCTGCGCCTCTCGCAGCAGAGTTAAGGTTTGTTTGTGTTTTTTCACCCGAGGCGGCTGCCACACCGGCAGGTTGTGGGCCAGTGCCAGACTTTTCACCGCCGAGGGAGTCAGTTGGTTGCCGCGCCCTCGCCGTTTGTCGGGCTGGGTGACAGCAGCCAAGACTTCAAACGCTGGATGTTCCAGCAGCTTTTTCAGGCTGGGCACTGCAAAGATGGGGGTGCCGAAAAAGACGACTTTCATGCTAGGGCTGGGTAATCGGGACTGGGGAAGAGGTTGCTGAATTATATCACATTATCCAGCTTTGTCAAGAAAATCGACTGTTAAATTTCGCCTCTCCCATTGTGCAGCATTATCTCGCCCCGCGTGGCCCGTTGCCGGCTGCCGGTGTCACGCTCACTCCCCCACATCAGTCCTGTATATAATCTGTCACATCCTCCTCCCGGCCAGCCCGCAACGAGCGTGCGGTGGGCGCATCGCCCGACAGCCGCCAAATACAAAATTGCCCCACGGCTTCGGCGCTGCAGGGCACAAGGACAGATAAACGCTTCTCTTATCAGTTTGTGGGGAGTTGACCGCCATCGGTTTAGCGTTTGTGACAATTTTTACACTGTCCATTCTGTGCGGGCGACGGCGAACTTGCACAACCGGGCCAATCCTGGCAGCCGCCACCGGCACTGCCGGTCAAACACTCCAAAGCGCGGTTTTTTTCGAGGAAAGACGAGGAAAGGGGGGGACGAAAGGTTCCCTCGAAAGCTCCCCTCCCCGAAGCACGGGGAGGGGTTGGGGGTGGGGTAAAACCCCCTATCAATTCGCCAACAACATCTTTAGAATAGCTGGTTAAAGGCTTTTACCACTAATTCAAAATGGTTGGCAGCCCAGTGCGCAAAACTCCCCAAACCCAAGCCGGCAAAACCCAATAAATTTAAAATAAAAAAAGCTTTAAATTCTCTTATTGCAGCCATTTGAAGGTCTATTCTGGCTAATGTTGCTGCCGCAAATAAAAGCAGCCCATGCGCAGAAATATGAGTCCATGACAGAAATACGACTGTGAGCAAAGAAGCGAATGTGGCTGCAAAAAACGCTTTAGTATCAGAGCTAATCCAGCGGTTAAACAAGCTCCTCACGATTGACCATGGAAAAGCTAAAGTCTCGGCAATGGCAAGGGTAAAAGCTGTTACTAACAGCCAAACCCACCAGGGAGACTTCCCCTCAGATAGCACCCAGCCCAAGTTGAAATATCCCAGCGAGAGCAGTATCAGAGAGAAACGGGACAGTTGTTTTGCTATAGACATTTGCGTCATCTGGCTGTTGTTGTTTGGCGGTAAAAGAGGACGCAACTGATTGGCTGCGCCTGTTTACAGGTTGGTGGAAATCGCTTGCACGGGACAGGTGGGAATGCACTGCTCGCAAACTATACAGCGCGAGCGCGTGAATGTCAGTTTAAATGATGACGGTTCCAGAGTCAAGGCTTCCGTGGGGCAGATGCCAGTGCACAAGCCACAGTGGACGCAGCTGTCTTCATCAATCAATATCTCGCCGCTGGCTAGAGAGACGGTGATATTCTGAGATCGCATCCACTCAATGGAGGCGTCGAGTTCATCAATATCGCCCGCGAGTTCCACCACCATCGTCCCCATTTGGTTGGGGGCGACTTGGGCGCGGATGATATTTGCCGCCACATTAAAATCTTTGGCCAGCCGGTAGGTGATCGGCATTTGGATAGAGCGTTTGGGAAAAGTGAGCATTACTCGTTTTTTCACGGCTGGGGGGTTTTGAGCAACTTCAGTTAGACTAATATCTGAATCATAGATCGTAAAAAAATATCTGATGGCTGCCAATTTACCCGATCCGAAACCTGTGTCGCAACAGAAGTCTGAATCGCCGCTGGCGAGCGGGGTTGAAACCGGCGCAGCAACCCGCCTGCGAAATTTGCTGATTGTGCTGGTGGCGGTGGCGCTCACTGTGGCCATTTTCCTGGGGCTGCGGACTGAGACAAACTCGGCTGACCTCACCGAACTGGCTGAGGAGTCCACGCCACTGGAGGTGGCTCTCAGCAACCGACAACCTACGCTAATGGAATTTTATGCCAATTGGTGTACGAGCTGCATGGCAATGGCACCTGAAATTCAGCAACTGGAGGAGCAGTACAAAGGCAAGGTGAACTTTGTGATGCTGAATGTGGATAATTCTAAGTGGTTGCCGGAAATTCTCAAGTACCGCGTGGATGGGATTCCTCACTTTGTGTTTTTGGGTCAGGATGGCGCTGCGATCGCTGAGGCTATCGGTGAGGTGCCGCGCACGATTATGGAGGCGAATTTAGAGGCTTTGGTTGCCGGTTTGCCTTTGCCTTACGCTAATGCTTCAGGTCAAATGTCTGCTTTTGACGCGCCGGTTGCGCCGGTGGGGGGGAACTCTGCCGATCCGCGCAGTCACAGCAGTCAAGTGGTGAATTAGCGGCGAACAGCGCAGAGAACCCCACCCCCCAACCCCCTCCCCGAAGCGCGGGGAGGGGGAGTGACAGGGGGTTTTTTAAGGAGTGGGTTCAATCATCGTTATACTCGCACCGGCACCAGAATTAGTGGGGGGGATGCGGCTTTGGGGCTTTCTACTCACCGACAGTCTGTAAAATCCGGTTATAAAGCGGCTTAGTTAACCAGAATCCTTGCACACTACCCTCGCCAGGAAACGCTGCTGTTTTTCGGAAGCAAAATTATCAACAGGACTATCGTCTTCAGGAATAATCTCAGTGATATCTGGAGGTGGGAAGACCTCAGTATCTAGAACTTCTGACATAATCTAAGAAAACCTCAACCGACAAGCCTTTCCCACACCCTAGCACATCATCTCTCTTCCGGGCGCGTCCTTGGCTCAGGAGCGGTTTTTTCCCCCCACCAATTCCCGCACCAACTGAGCCAGCAGCTGCGCACTGTCCGGAACCGCCAGCAAACGCGCCCGAGAAGCCATTTCCTGCAACCTTTCCGGCGCTCGCAACAGCTCCAAAACCTTTTCTTCGAGCACCTCCGCCGTCAACTCCTTTTGCCGGAAAACCGCAGCCGCACCGGCACTGGCAAACTCCGCCGCATTGAAAGCCTGGTGATCCTCCGCCGCATAAGGATAGGGAATCAAAATCGCCGGCGTACCTGTCACCGCCAGTTCAGTTAGCGTACCCGCACCGGCACGGCTAATCGCCAAATTCGCCCGCTGCAGAAGCGCCGCCATATTATCATAAAAAGGCAGCGAAATATACTGCCGGTGCTGCAAACTTCCCACATCCGGATCGCTGTCTCCCGTCTGGTGGACAACCCACGCCCCCGCCTCAAACCACGCCTTAGCGCACTGGCGCACCAACTTGTTCACCGCCACCGCCCCCTGAGAGCCGCCGGAAACCGCAATCAGCGGCACATCCGGCGGAACCGGCAAATCCAGCGATTGCGCAGACAGAAACTGCTGGCGCACCGGCGTGCCCACATAAACCGTCTTGGCGCGGCGAAGGTATTGAGCTGCTCCCTCAAACCCAGTCGCCACCGCAGAGCACCACGGGCTGAACCAGCGCGTCACCTTCCCGGGCAAAGCGTTGGACTCATGCAGAATTGCCGGCAGCCCCAGGGAGCGAGCCGCTATAATAGCAGGTGCCGCAATATAGCCGCCGGTGGTGAGCACCCCCTGAAATTGTCCCTCTTTGAGCAAGCGCCGCACTCGCAGAATGGAACCAACCAGTCTCAACAGCACTAGCAAGCTGCGCAGCCCCCGCCGCTGGAATCCCTCCACCTCAATAGTGTGCAGGCGATACTCCTTGGGAACCAGCTGGGTTTCCAGCCGGTTGGGCACCCCCAGCCATTCAATTTCATAGTCGGTCAGCTGTTCAGCAGCCGCCAGCGCGGGGAACAGATGTCCCCCCGTGCCACTCGCCGCAATCAGCAATCGGATCGGTTTATTCGCCACTGTCTCTGTCTCTCCTACACGCACTCACCGGCCCACCTTTCAATTTCGATTTTCGATGCCCGGTTTCGCCGCTCATTCAAAATATAAAATCTCAATATAAAATACTCTGACCGCTACAATCAATAAATAGTAATCCCTTGCTATCATAACCCCGCTATTGAAACTGTAACCCAATGCGCAATCCTCTAAATCTACTCTCACACCTGCCTCAGCAGGCTCGCCGCCAGACCGGCACGCGACTCCTCCCGCCCCTGCTCGGGTTCGCCATTTGGTGCGCCGGCGCGTTCGGTGCGGGCGCTGCCATCGCCGCCCCTCCCGAGACCGCGCCCCCGGAACTGAAAAACCTCTTGTCCCAGATTGACGCCGCCGCCAACGCCCGCGATCTGGATACGGTGATGCAATTTTACAGCAAGAATTTGAGCCATACCGACGGCTTAACCCACGACAGCCTGAAACGCGCCTTGAGCGATCTCTGGCAGCGCTACCCCAAACTGAGCTACCGCACTGAACTGGTATCTTGGGACGCCGATGGCAGCGGAATTGTCGCGGAAACGGTAACAACCATTACCGGCACCCAGTCAATGATGGATCGGGACGTCTCCCTCCTAGCCACCGTGCGCGGGCGGCAGCGCTATGAAAACCAAACCATTGTCCGCCAAGAGATTTTAGCGGAACGCAGCCAGCTGACTTCTGGCGATAACCCTCCCAAGATTGAGGTGAAATTGCCAGAACAGGTTCGCCCCGGACAGGAGTTTAGCTTTGACGCCATCGTTCTCGAACCCCTGGGCAATAATTTGCTGATCGGAGCCGCCCTCGAAGAGCAGGCTAAAGCGGAAACTTATTTCACGCCGCCGCCGGTGAAGCTGGAACCTCTGGTAGCTGGGGGGATTTTTAAAGTGGGGCGAGCGCCGTCTTCGCCAGATAACCGCTGGATTTCTGCAGTCTTGGTGCGCCACGACGGCATGACCATGATTACCCAGCGCCTGCGCGTCGTCGGTGCCAATGCCCCATCGAGTTCCGCCAACCCATGATAGGGTGCGCCGCCGAGCAGTGTTTGCAGTAAGTGGCTCTGTTCCCCTCACCATTACGGACTGGATAAATAGTATAGTTATTACTGCAAACATTGGCTTGTATGAAATATTTTTTGCGTCGCGATACTAGAAAAATGATTGAAACTTTTGTCACACATCGAAAACCACTTCTGACTCCCCCTCCCCGTGCAAGGGGAGGGGGTTGGGGTTGGGTTTGATCCGGCGCTCTGTGCAACAATTTTCTGCTAGGAGGAGTGATGATTTCTGTTCAAGACCAAATTGTTCTGATCACCGGCGCGAGCAGCGGCATTGGCACAGCCTGCGCCGAGGTGTTTGCCTCGCACGGCGCTAAACTGATTTTGGCAGCGCGGCGCAAGGACCGGCTCGAGCAGCTGGCTGCAAAACTTAGCGAGAAGTTTGGCAGCCACACGCACTTGTTGCAGCTGGACGTGCGCGACCGAACACAAGTTGAATCCGCTTTGCAATCCCTGCCGGCATCTTGGGAGCAGGTGGATATTCTGATTAATAATGCCGGTCTGAGTCGGGCGCTGGACAAACTCCACGAGGGCAACATCCAAGACTGGGAAGAAATGATCGACACTAATGTCAAGGGGTTGCTCTACATGACGCGCTTTATCGTTCCCGGAATGGTCAGCCGGGGGCGCGGTCATGTCGTCAATATCGGCTCCATTGCCAGTCGCGCCGCTTATCCCGCAGGCAATGTTTACTGCGCTTCCAAAGCCGCTGTCAGAATTATTTCTGACGGGTTGAAGCAGGATTTGTTGGGCACGCCGGTGCGCGTCAGCGAAATCGACCCCGGAATGGTGGAAACGGAATTTAGCGTCGTGCGGTTTCACGGGGATGCCGACCGCGCTAAAAAGGTCTACCAAGGTTTGACGCCCCTGACGCCAGAAGATGTTGCTGATGTCGTGTTTTTCTGCGTCACCCGACCGGCTCATGTCAATATCAGCGAAGTATTGTTGGTGCCCGCAGACCAGGCAAATGTCACCCTCGTTCACCGGCGAAGTTAATGCTAAAGTTAAGCGAAAAAGGATTGGCTGCAAACAAAGCTATCCCAGCCAAATGCTAGTGCCGGCTTTCTCCGACACCTGCCCCCCTAGCTCACCGGCTTTCTCCAACCTATATGCTATCATAGCAGTAGGGTGGGTGACGATATTAGCGTCACCCACCAAAAAATGTACCAAAGCAGCATTCCTGTTTACCAAAGTGGGATTTTACCCACTGTACAACAAACCGGAGGTGAGGTTTTTTGCTTAACTCACAGCAGCCGGTAAAACGCCGGAATAAAGAACCTTGGCTGGCCGTTAATTTATCCGTATTTTTCCCTGGCATCGGACAAATATATGCCGGCAAACTGGAAAAAGGGATAGTTTTTACAGTCAGTCAAATTATCCTAATCGCAATTGCCTCTTGGTCGATTTTCAGTCCCGCAGGCAATACAGTGACCGGCCTGGTCTTTTTAGGGCTGGGTGCGGGGGTTTATGTCCTCAATCTTTTTGACGCTCACAAATCCGTCAAAAAACAAATCCCCCAGCAAACTAAAGCCACTCCTGCCCCTAAAAAACAGGCTCATTCATCCTTCAGCCTTTCTCCTTCATCCTTCAATAAAGACCCTTGGCAGGCAGTCTTCTTGTCCCAAATATTACCTGGTTTGGGTCATTTATATTTGGAAAAATTCCTGTTTGGTTTTATCTTGTTATCGGGCATAATTGTAGCGGCAAATCTGTCAGCGCTGTTCTCGCCCTTGCTGGTATGTCCGCCGGCACTCTACGCTATTGCAGCTTACCACGCCTATGTTGCTGCCCCAAAGCCTCAGGGAACATCGAAGCAGCTGATTAGTGGAATTGTCGGGGCAATTGTTGCGCTGAGACTGACGACAGCCTATTTGCCGGTTTTGGTTGATCAGCGAGTGGAAAGATTTACCATTCCCAGCACTTCAATGGTGCCGTCGCTCCAGATAGGAGACGGAATATTGGTGTCCAAAAACAGCCATTACCTTCCTAACCGAGGAGACCAGATTGTCTTTAAGTTTCCCTATACAGTGCCTACAGAAAATGTCGTTGCTGGCACACTTTTCGTCAAGCGAGTGATTGGCAAACCGGGGGAAGTGGTTCAAGTCAGCAACGGGCGCGTTTATGTGAATGGCAAACCCCTGCAAGAAAACTATATTGCCCAGCCCCCTGTTTATGATTGGGGGCCAGAAACAGTCCCAACCGGCAGCTATTTTGTTCTCGGAGACAATCGCAACGACAGCTTTGACTCCCACGTTTGGGGTTTCCTGCCCGCAGGCAATATTGTCGGCAAAGCGTATAAAATTTATTGGCCACCGGCACGGATAGGCGCTCTGCACTAGCATCGAATATGCTTATAATTTGCATAATATTACTCTCGTTTCCAGGCTCCCGCCTGGGAACGCCGCTTTGGAGGCTCTGCCTCCTTCAGGAGCAATTATAGCAGTAGCCACTTAGATTAGGACGTAGGACAGGCGTCTCGCCTGTCCCAGAGATATTGAGGCTCGGCGGACGCCGTACCAACGCCTTCCCTCCGATAGCGAAGCGGGACGCGACAGCGTCCTGCCCGTGTCCGCGCACTGACTGCCTACTGGTATAGGATTAATTATAGCAGTTTTCAGTTGGATGAAGTACATGCCAGAAACCCGGTTTCTTTAAGAAACCGGGTTTCTCAGTATCTCACTCAGATGAAAACCGCTATATTAGTCAGTTTTGGATCAGACATCATTGACCAACCCCACAAACTTTTTAAAATTGAACCACTTTGTCCGCAATTTCCAGAATTTACTCGTCTGTACAGCCGCAATAACAGATTGCGAACGCTCCAGTTGCGCCTGAGTTTGCTGCAGTTGGGATTGGGAGTGCGCCAGTTGCGCCTCAGTTTGCTGCAGTTGGGACTGGGAGTGCGCCAGTTGCGCCTCAGTTTGCTGCAGTTGGGACTGGGAGTGCGCCAGT
>JALOOK010000551.1 GCA_025454445.1 Oscillatoria sp. Prado101
AGGGGCGAGTAAAATTCAGAATCTCCCGAAAAACCGATCAGATAAAACTTGTCGTCTGCGGGAATACCTCCGTAAGCCGGTGCTGCAGCATCTGCGGAAATTGCGCGTAATATTGCTGGTTTAGCGGCGAAGGGTGAGGCAGAGGTCGCAGCGTCACTAGGCGCTGGTGCTTCATCCCTCCCTCATCAGACGCCTGCAGCGTCACTTGAATGCTGCTCGCGTACCGGTCGCCCCGCTCAAACAACTGCTTGATCGCCCCTTTCGGAGCGTAAGGAATAAACCAGTTAAACGCTTCATTCCCCAGCGTGATAATATTAGATCCTTGCCAGTGGAAAACCAGAAACCGCTCTAAAAAAGGGCGAAATCGCTTCTTCACCGCTTCAGTATAAGCTTTATTTCCTGGCGGTTTGTAAGGTACAGTATTAGTGAGGGCAACCCGTTCGAGGACAATTTTCATGTCGGCATTTTGGCTAGGCACATGTCCGTAGAGGGCTCGGTAAACCCCCTGGCGGACAAGGGAGCCGGCGGCACCGTAAAGGGGCTGTCGCGCCCGAACTTCATCAGCCCCCAAATCGCGGGCAAAAAAGCACAGTTCGCTTTCCAGATTGCCGGCATATAGAATTGGCTGAGTTGGCTCCAAGCCCGCCGCCTGATACACCGGCTCATCGATGGGAAAAGGTTCCCGCTGCGCTTCAAGTTGGATTTCGGCAATCAACTGCTGGATATCTGACATAGCTGTTAGCGGTTATAAGGATTCTTGTTCGGATACAGTGAGTGCGAGCCTCACTGGTAGTGGTATAATTTATAGAATAGCTGTGGGGTATGGGGCATGGGGCATGGGGCATGGGGCATTTTTGCCATTCTCCCCCGCTCCCCCGTTTCCCCCCTCTCCCCCCCCGCCCCCTGCAGCAGGGGAAGGAGCGCCAAAGGCAAAGAACTGCCGCAGCTATGTGCCACAATGAACGCAGGTGTCAAGGAGGCGTCATCGGTGGTTTGGGCGGCTGGGCAAAAATTATACGGCGATCGCTATATCATCGAACGGGAACTGGGCAAGGGTGGTTTTGGTATCACCTACCTGGCGAAGAATAAAAAGGGCAAGCTCGTCGTCATCAAAACCCTGAAAGACGAGGTACTGGCAGACCCCAATCAAAGTCAGTTCGGTGACAAATACCAGCATAACTTTCGGGATGAGGCGTTGCGGCTAGCCCTGTGCAGGCACCCGCACATCGTGCAGATTGAAAACGCCTTCTATGAGGGTTATTTACCCTGCATTGTCATGGAATATGTAGAGGGGGAAGACCTCTGGAATCTCGTGAAACGGCGAGGGATGCTGTCAGAAGCGCTGGCGCTGCTGTACATCCGGCAGATTGGATCGGCGCTAGCAGCAATGCACGAGAAAGGCTTGCTGCACCGGGATGTGAAGCCGCGCAACATTATCGTGCGTGCCGGCAAGCAAGAAGCGGTTCTGATTGATTTTGGCGTGGCGCGGGAGTTTATCCCTGACGTGACTGTAACTCACACTTTAGCCGGTTCAAACGGGTTTGCGCCTATCGAGCAGTATGCTGAGAAAGCCAGACGCGGAGAGAGCAGCGATATTTATGCGCTGGCGGGAACTCTGTACTATCTGCTCACCGCAGAAGTGCCGGTACCGGCACCGGCTCGCGCTGCTAGAATTGCCCTTAACCCACCGCAGCAGTTCAATCCCCAAATCAGCGACAGGGTGAGTCAAGCGATTCTCAAGGGAATGGCGTTTGAGTCGGCAGATCGCCCGCAGTCGGTGCAGGAGTGGTTGCAATTATTGCAGCCAGAAAGAATTGAACTCACTGACCGGCTTTACGCACCCCCGTCAGATGGGGCGCTGTTTTTCAAGACTGCTCACGCCGCACTCTCAGGGAAGCTGCGGCGAATTCTTTGGGTGAATAACCCCGCGACAAGCAATCCTTGGATTGTCGAGCAACTGCAAAAAATGGATGTGGAAATCGTTGCAGCACTTTCCACCACTGAGGCGATGCAGATCGTTACCTCAGACAGTTTATCCTTCGACGCAGTTATTTCTAATATGGGGCGCACGGAAGAGGGCGAGTACCGAGCTAAGGCTGGCATTTCCCTGATCGGATCCATGCGCGAAGCCGGAATCAATCTGCCAATTTTCGTGTACACTTCAGCAAGGGTAACCGCTATAAATGAGGTGCTAGCCGCCGGCGGGAATGGGGTGACGGATTCGGCTGTAGAACTGTTTGAATTGCTCAGAGAGTACATCAGCCCAATACCGCAAGCTTGTAACCCCAGCACTGCCCCCACTTTTGACAGGCACACCCCTGACGATCTCAGTTCCACCGTAGGCGCGGATTACAGCAAACTGCGGGATCTCCTCGCCGCCGGCAACTGGCGAGACGCCGATCGGGAAACAGCGGCGGTGATGCTTAAGATAGCCGGTCGAGAAAACAGCGGCTCTTTGAAAGTAGAGCACATAGAAAGGTTTCCCTGTCAAGACCTTTACACCATAGACCAGCTGTGGGTAAAATACAGTAACGGGCACTTTGGATTCAGCGTCCAGCAGCGCATCTGGGAGAGTCTCGGCGGCACAAAGAACGGCAATATAGAAACTTGGTGCCGTTTTGGCGCTCGCGTGGGATGGCGTCGCAACCGCACTTGGCTGCTGTGGGCGGATCTCGACAAAACTTCTAATGCGCCGGTGGGGCAATTTCCCGCGCTTTTGGGCGCAGGGCGTCTGGGGGTGTGCGGTTTGGGTTTGCTGGTTTGGTTTTGCTCCCTGGTTTCCAGGGTAGGAATCTGTGAGAAACAGTTGCTCGCTCCTGACGATCTCAGCTCAGCGGTGGGGATAGATTATAGCAGACTGCGC
>JALOOK010000160.1 GCA_025454445.1 Oscillatoria sp. Prado101
AAACACCCCCCAAGCAGGAAGCTGTCCCAGTTCCACCAGTGCCAGCATTGGAGCCAGAACCAGCAACTTGTCCACCAGCGGATCGAGAAACTTGCCCAAATCCGTAATTTGGTTATACTTCCTCGCCACATACCCATCCAGCCAATCCGTGCCCGCCGCCACCAGAAAAATGGCCAGACACAGCCACCGCTGTGCCGGTGTCGGGCTGTGCAGGAAATAGAGCAAAAATGGCACTCCCAAAAGGCGGGAGACAGTAATCCAGCTAGCAAGAGTCATTAATCGCAAACCGCGCACCACACTTACCAGCTTACCTGAAAAGCCCCACACCGGCACCCCCCCAGAGCGGGAATGCCGGTGCAGAGCTTTCCTGATCCAACCCAAAATCTAAAACCCAAAACATTCAAGCCCCCCATTTAAGCACTCGCCGATTAGCAAGCACCATTTTTATTCAAAATAACCAGAAGCGTTTTGAAAATCAATTTGATGTCGTACACAACAGACCACTTCATTTGGTAATCCATATCCATGCGAACGATATCTTCAAAATCTTTCACAGACGAGCGCCCGTTCACTTGCCATTCCCCAGTTATCCCCGGCTTGACATTCAAGCGCTGCCAGTGGTAGTTGTCATAGAACTTCACTTCATCCGGTGTTGGAGGACGAGTTCCCACCAAGCTCATATCCCCAACCAGCACATTCCAGAATTGCGGGAACTCATCCAAGCTCGTGCGGCGCAAAAACCTTCCCACCCGGGTAATACGGGGGTCATTTTCATTCTTGAAGATATGCCCCTTCGCTTGATTAGTAACCAAATGCTTCAGTTTCTCCGCATTCACAACCATCGACCTGAATTTCCAAATCCGGAAGCATTTCCCCTGGTAGCCGCAGCGAATCTGGCTGTAGAAAATAGGCCCCGGATCGTCCAGCTGAATTGCTATAGCGATAGGCACCACCAAAAGAGCAGTTATCATCACCCCTATCAGTGCGCCCAGAATATCAACTAGGCGTTTGATTTTGCTCTTGATAGAGGGATGCACCTGTCGCTCAAAGGAAAGCACTTGCCATTGGCCATCAACCGCAGAAAGTTGACTTGCGAAGTAACTGGGGATGTCAGAAGTAGTAATCACGGCTCTAAGCACTTACATAACATTTGGCCTTTATATAGACCATATTAAGGGATTTCCCTGATTAGGAGAGCCTCAAAGTAAAGAACTTTACTCAATCTTTGCAATTCTTAGCAGTTTTGTGAAGTTTCTATATATTTCTCCCCAAGAGTAGATGCCACAGCTAAGAAAATTTACCGCACATACGGACAATAGATTTATCGCAGTAGCCATATGCGCATGGGGCATGGCCCATAGGGAAGGAAGCGATCGTACCCTGCTGGCATTGGGCATCACGGACAGGAAACTGTATGCTGCCTTTAATTCTCACAAACCCATATATCCTAAATTTACTGCTCCCGGCTCTTTCCCTAACAAAAAAATATATTAACAAGGATGTGCCCGCTCGTACACCCTTTCAATTAGCAAGCAAATTAAAAGCATAACAGCCTATCCTCCCCGTTCTCACCGGACAGCAAAACAACTTCCTCTCCCCCTAGGCGTGCCCTTCCGGGAGGGCGTTGGGGGGTGGAGTTCCCCATCCGTGTCGCCCCCACCCCACCCCTCAACTTTCTCACAGAAGAGTCAAACCAAATCAACCGTAAACGGCTCGTCTAATTTTTGGTAAGTCCCCGCCATCAGCTGGCTCAAGTAGTGGCGCAGCCGCTGACACTGCGCGACATTAGGGCGGTAAGAGTTATTCTCTTGCTTGTAGAAAAGCGGAGCCGCATGCAGTCCCAGAACGTCAGCATTTTCCCGGAACTCAGGAGTCAGCAGCAAAGCCTCAGCGGCATCGGGGCGAATCCAGGCCGGTAGCTCCCCTTCCAGCACAGCCAGGATGCGGTCAAAGCAAATGCCGGTATTAATCCCCCGGATCTCCAGCAAGCCCACAATCTCCGCCACAGACAGCGGTCGGTCGGGACAGCAGCGCAGCAGCTCCAGCAGCAGAAAGCAGTCGCTGTAGTGCAGGCTTTTGACATCGAAAACTTGGGGGTGGAGAGGCAGCGTGGCCAAACCGTAGGCCACACGACTGCAAGCCGGCGTTTGCTCGCTGGGGTAAGTGTCCTGAATAATCGTAGCGTTGGGGAGTTTTTGCCGCAACCAGCGGGCGATAGCCGGCAGAGAAGCCGTCCCACCCGTACACAGCGCTTGCTCAATAGCTTGCACCGGCACGCCGGTGTGGCTCAGCATTGCGTTCAACTCGCGATTCAAGCGCTGCACGAACGGCACAAACACCCGGCTTTCCAGATCCCTGCGAGTGCAAACCCACCTCTGCCTCCCCAGTTCCAAAGTAAAGCGCTCTTGGTGCTGCAGAATTAACTTCAAATGCTTCGCCGCTTCCAGAAGCGCTTGTCCCTGAGAAGAGCTGCGCAACAGCTGCTGCAATCGATAGCGCTTCTGCAAGTCCAGTTCCCCCGGGCGCGGCAAATCTTCAGCCGCCAGAGTCCCAAAGGCAACCGCACTGTTGCCTTTATCCCCCAAAAGCAGCTGGCAGATAATATCCAAATCCATCGCATCACCGGCATAAGCAAAACTGTGAGAGCGGAAAGACTCGTGAGTTAAATAAAGCAAATTGTCAGGCAAATTCACCAAACAAAGTTCCGTCGCCGTCGCACCGGCACTGATCGCCAAAGTCACCCCCAGCCAGTCAGCATTAAAAAGATTGAGTTTTTGCGACGAACTCCCCGAAACCGTCACACTTTTCCCAGAAGCCCCTCCCAGAACCGACAGCACCGTCGCCAGCGCATCCTCAACGAAGACAATTTGCTCCCCACGCCGCACCAACCCAGCCGCCAGCACCGCTTCTCGCAGATTAAAACTGTAACTATCTGGCCAAGAGACATGGCAGCTCAAGATCGCACCGGCCAAACTCCGCATCGCCGTGCCGAAAGCAGCCGGTTCGAGCCCCGCAGCCCCAGAGACGATCGGGGAATTGCGCTCCCAGCGCCCCCTCCCCCCCGCCACCGAGTTCCCCGGCTTGAGAGTGGCCAGCAGCGCCCGCGCCGCATCTGTCAGGCAACCCACAGGAATCAAGTGCCGGTCTGACCACTGCACCCAAGGCTGCCACAGGTTTGGCCCAGGCTCAGCCTCCGCCTCCGCTCCGGCGGAAGTGCCGGCAATAGCCACCTTCAAATAAGGCTTAAAATTCTCCAGCAACAGCCCTGATTTCCCCACCGGCCCGGTGCCGGTGGCCCGCCCGGCATCTGCCACTGACCACTCACCGCCAGCCGAAGACAGATAAGCCACACAGGGCAAGCGAAACGAGCGCTCTTGCGGCTTCCCTGACTCTGGCTGTTCCGCTTCCACCCAGTAGATAGGATACACCTGCAAAGTTTGGCGATTCAGCAGAGCTGCCGACATGCCGGTGCTGCCAAAGTCAATTCCCAAATACCAGACCTTTGCTGAGGCATCGCCCTCAGAGGGCACCACCTGTGGGGAACCGCTGCCGCTCTTCCCCTGAGATTGAGCCCGATCCAGGACAACGCCGATCTCGCTCTCCCCCAAAACGAGGGATGGCGCACCGGACAGGCCAGATGCCTGTCCCGGAGTTTTCCCACCGGCAGCGCTAGAGGCTTTCTCCCCAGCGCCCTGTTTTGCGCCGGCAGTATCTTCCTCCCTGCCCAAAGCCGGTGCCGTTGTGGCCGACTCAAGAAAAGCCAGCAGCTCAGCCGCCTCTAAATCCTTTTTTTTTTCCTCTGTCCCCGAGTCGGAGGCAGGAGGTTTCAAGGGCTGGTGCGCCCACGGCTCAGGGAGCGTCTGGGTTTCATTCCCAAAGCTGGCAAACAGATCGTCGAAATCCGTTGCCCCCAGATCCCCAGTGGCATTCGCATTCAGCTTTCCCCCAGACGGCTCGAATAAATCCAGCCCCTCAAACTCAGATGGTGCCGGCTCTTCTCCCGTCAAGCCCGCAAACAGATCGTCGAGCGCCGACAGGTCCCGGCCTGGAGCGGGGCTTTCCCCGACAGCGGTCTGATCCAAAATATCCTGTGAGTCCGCCTCTTCCCAAGAGTTATAAACCCTTGCTGGCTTTTGAGCCGCCCCTGGATCGCCTTGCCCCTTCCGCGCCGCTAATTCACTATCGCTAGGGCGCGCCTGCGCCGGTGAGGGCTGAGCCGTTGCCTCCATCAAGCTGGCAAACGCTTCTTCCAGCGTCATGTTAGGCATGTCCCCCACAACTGGCGGCGGTTCTGGCTCTGGCGTGGCGGAAGGCAACTGGGAGCTTTCTCCATAGAACTCAGCCAGCCAATCTTCTGAGCCCAACTCAGTTAGGGCTGGCTGTGCGGTCGATTCAGGAGGCGGGGCGGGAACAGTTCTGCCAGCTGGCTCCCCGGAACGGGGTTCAAAGGAAAGATCCTCCCGAAGCTGCTCGAGGGTGCTGTCATCTATCCAGAAGGCAGGCAACCTGCGAGCTTCCTCCTCTTCAACGTTTGGCAGTAAATCCTCATCCGGCGATGCCTGGATATAGCTGTCTGTCTCCCAAGCGAGATCGGCAAAGGTCTGATTTTGCTTCTCAATGCCCTTTGTCCCATACCTGTCGAGCGCCGCCCCGGGCTGATTGCTCAAGGCAGAGTCCTGACTGCTTTCTCCGGCTTCTGGCTCTCCGAAAAGATCCTTCAGGGATATGTTCTCTTCTCTGCCGGTGCTGCTTGCGGCTGGCCGGTCGCTGACAGCATTCGGCACTTGACTGATTGACTCTTTTGTGCTGCTCTTCCCCGGCTCTGCTGGTGTTTCCCCGAATAAATCTGCCAGCCTCAGGGATCCCGTGCGGGTGCTTTCGGGTGAATCCTCATCAAATAAAAACTTCTCCAGAGACAGGGGGACAGACGCCACAGATTCTTCTGGCTTTGGTTCCGGTGGGGCGACTGCCGCCGTGTCCCCGAATCCCTCAAACAGTACCTCTTCAAACAGAACTTCCGACTCGGTGGCACTCCCTGCTGCCGGCGTTGCTCTGGTTATGGCCTCCTCAGTGCCAAACAGACTGGCATAAAGATCGTCGAGATCCGGTGACAAATCGGCAGAGGCGACACCGGCACTCAACCGGGGTGGAATGCTGCAAGCTTCAGCCGGCTCGGATGAGGGATTGCGCTCTTGCTTGAGTAGCTGGAGAACGGCATTGAGATCCTGATCCGGTTCCAGCTCTGGTGGGGCTGGCGCAGCAGTTGCCCCCACGTCCAGATTGAGCAGCGTTTCGATCTCCGCAGTTGGGATCTCCGCCGCCTCTACTTGGCCTACAACCGCCAGATTTGGGGCCGATTCTTGCTGCGGCGGAGTGACTGTCGCTGAAGCTTCTTTGCTGGGTTTTTCCGGAGTTGGCCGGTCGGAAGCCTCCGTGCCGGTGGCCTGAGTGCGGTTGGCGGCTGCTTGCTGCTGCCGCTTGCTCTGTGACGCCGGCAGCCCTGAAATCGGCTGTTTGGGTTTAGCCGCACCGGCGCGGCGGCTGGATTTCACCGAGCTGTCCGGGGCTGGAGTCTGGTCTTCTGCAGCCGGTGGCAGGTTTTTGCGGGACTCGCTGCGGTCGGTTTCCGGAATAATAAATTCAGGTGCTGGCGGCGGGGATATTTCTGCTAGCTGAATTCCGGGAACAGGATTGAAACTTTTGTCCAGCCCTCGGGCCAAAGACTTCTCATAGCTGTGAATATTCCGCAGCAGCGCTTCAAACATCACCTTGAGGGTGGAGTCGAGCGACAGTAACAGCTCGTCGCTCTTTTGCTGCAGCAGCCGCATCCGCTCCAAGCGCTCTTGCGGGTGCATCTGGCGGCTGGCTGCGCCGAACTGCAGCGGACTTGTGGAGGTTGAGTAGCCCGCTCCTTCCAGGGGCGATTGCCCTAAAGGACGCGATTCATATCCAGATAAAAATTGCTGTTCCAGATGGCCCAAAGTCTGGGCCACTTGCTCCGTCAAGCTTTCCTGCAAACGCCCCATTAGCGCCTGCAAAAATTCCGAAATAATTTGCTGCTGGGAAGCCTGTTGCTGAACCAGAGAGTATTGGTGCTGTCGCTGCGCCTCCAGAGAGCGTATTTCTTTGAACAGGGCGTCCCGCTGCTGTTGCAGGGCGGCCAAGTCTGCCTGCAGTGGCTGCGCCAGGGCAGAGCGCACAGATGCCATCTCTGAGGCAACCGCTTGCAGCAGCTGCTGGGCCCAAGCCTGCGTTTCAGAGGAGGGGACAGCCGGCACCGGCGCTGTAGCAGCGCCGCGCAGATTCTGATTCGCTCTCGGTTGCAGAAAAGACTCGTCCGCACTCACCTGGCCCTCCAGCCAGACGAGATAGTTGCGAATTCGCTCCAGGAGCCGGCGAAAGTTGGCAGTATCTCCCATCCAAGGCAAGCGGGGCGCTGGTGCCGCTAGCGCCCCGTCAATGTCGGAGATGAGTGCTTGAATTTGATCCAGATGAGAGCTCATAGGTTTGTTTGTTTCAATCCCCTTGCCGGGATTGAGCTCTTGAAAAATAGTCTGCTGCCGCTGGGTGATTTTATTATACAGTTATCCTCCAAACGGCTTCCCCTTTTACCCCCCTATTCCCCCCCCGTGCATGGCGGGGGAACAGATAGAGCATTGATTTGAAAACCGCACGCCCTTGTAGGGATAGCACTGGCCTGTTGGCAAAAGCTCCCGCTTCAGGAAAGCCGGCACGTGGTCGTAGCGGTCGCCGTTCCCGATCCGCAATCACAAACTCTTTGAGCTATGATTGCGGTGGGTTTTCTAGTGATGGCGCAAGCCATACAGGTTGCTGTTAACATCAGCCAGCGCCGTCCGCGCACCCAACCCCAAAAGTGCTGGGGCGCTTTTCAGCCCGCTGCCTGATGCCCGAGAGCGGTCTGGCAGGCTGCAAACCTCCCAGCGTCAAAGGCTCCTGTAGGATCTAGATAGGTTTGTCAGTCAGGTAGGGTGCTGCCTAGAAGTTGGCCGGCCAGCTGGGATGCCCTTGTTGAAACGCGCTCAGCCCTTCCCCATCCCGCCCGCCCCACTCTGTAACTGAATCCATCCTCAAGAGCGTTTAGGATATGAAGGCCCCATGGACGAACGATTTAGCCTCCGCGAGCCCCACTCCAATATTGACCTGTTGATTCGCTCTACCCCTTTTTTTGTAGACCTGCCAGAGGATATTGTGGAAAAGGCCACTGCCCATATTGTCAGCCGCAGCCATCCAGCCAATCAGGTGATTTTGCTCGAAAATGACTGGGGCAGTTCGGTGTACTTCATTTTGGACGGCTGGGTGAAGATTCGCACCTACAACCTGGATGGGAAGGAAGTTACTCTCAATATTCTCGGCAAGGGAGAGCTGTTTGGCGAGATGGCGGCACTCGATGAGGTGCCTCGCTCAACGGATGTGATTACCCTCGCTCCTACTGTGATTGGCAATTTGCCGGCTCAGGATTTTGTCCAGCTGATTCACACAGAGCCCCTGGCCGGCATTCGTCTGGCTCAGCTGATGGCGCGGCGTCTGCGTCAAGTCAACCGCCGCTTGCGCTTGCGGGAAGCGGACAGCACCTCGCGAGTGGCCGATATTTTACTGTTTCTGGCGGAGGGCCAAGGAAAACAGTCCCCCGAAGGTCTTGAAATTCCCAATTTGCCTCACCGGGAATTGAGCAGTCTCAGCGGTCTGGCCCGAGAAACGGTGACCCGGGTGCTGAGCAAGTTGGAGAAAAAAGGGCTGATTCTGCGGGAGCGCGATGTTCTTTGCATTCCCGACTTGCACGCCTTGGAGCGCCTGCTGGTCTAGCTGTGGGGGGCTCGCTGTGCTTTTGTTGCTATTCCCACTCTCTCAATTGTCAAGTATTGTTGTGCGGCTGCAGCTCTGACCTCAGGCTGCGCTAAGGTGAATGTGGGGAATACCTCCACCCCCCCGAAGGAGGAATTCATGAGTTTTCACAAGATTATCGTTGCCCTAGATGACTCGCAATTGAGCAAGTCGGTTTTTACCCGCTCGCTGGAGATGGCTTTGGCCCAAGGTTCCAGTCTGATGCTGTTTCACTGTCTGACTCACGAAACCCTCGGCGAGCCAATCGTGGCCATGCCGGTGGAGCTGGGTCTGTCTCCTGCGGCTGTCGATTATACTTTCCAGACTCAGCACCTGCTCGTGGAAACCCAGATTCAGCAAACGCGGGAAATGCTGGGTCGCTACTGCGATACCGCTACCCGTCAGGGCGTGCCGGCAGAATTAGACTGCAAGATTGGCGAAGCCGGTGAATTGCTGTGTCAATTGGCCAAAAGCTGGGGAGCGGATCTGATTGTGGTCGGACGCCGGGGGCGCACGGGACTGGCGGAAGCTTTGCTGGGCAGTGTCAGCAATTATGTCACGCACCACGCTCCCTGTTCTGTGCTGGTGATTCAGCACCCGCCGGAGTCGGAAACAAAGCCCGTGGCTGCCGATTCTGCGGCTGAGTCGGCGAAAGAATTCTTAGATGGCAGTTTTTAGATTTTAGGCCGCCATTTATTTAAAAACCGCAGATAAACGCAGATGAACGCAGATCAACCCAGATAATGGTAGATGTCGGCGTCTGTCGCACTGGCGTCCGGGCTGCGGTTCGGAATGGTCTGCGGCTGTCTTAATCCGGGCGGGCCTATGTCGGCTGCCCTATAATCTGCATGAGCAATCCCCAGGGAGAGGGCTTTTCGCCTGAAACAGCTAGTGCCGGTGAGGCTG
>JALOOK010000161.1 GCA_025454445.1 Oscillatoria sp. Prado101
TGACGGGCCGGCCAGCTTGGGTGATTCACCAGCCAGAGCAGGTTGTGATCGAGGGCAACCAACTCCTCTCCGCCAGGACAATTCGCTCTCTCCTGCCTGTATCGTATCCCCAGTCGCTGCTGCGGCTGCAACCCGAGGTGATGGCTAAGCAGCTAGAGTCCCAAGCCCCGATAGCCAAAGCCACTGTCAGCCGCCACCTGTTTCCTGCAGGCTTGACTGTCACCGTCAAAGAACGATATCCGGTGGCGCTGACCGTACCGGCTGCAGCTGGCCCAGCCTTGGGGGTGCTCGATGAAAATGGCTGGTGGGTGCCCCTGCAAAGCTACACCTCCCTGGAGGTTTCGCTGCAACTGCCCGGTCTGAAAGTGATCGGCAATCCCGACCAGTACCGCCTTCAGTGGCCCCCCGTCTATGAAGCCGTGAGCCGCTCTGCCGTCAAAATTTCTCAAATTGACTGGCAGGACCCAGCTAATTTAATCCTGAAAACCGAGCTGGGCGATGTTCATTTTGGGCCTTACAGTTCCAAGTTTGTTGAGCAACTCAAAGTCCTTGATCGCATGCGTCAGTTACCAAAACACCCGCGTTCCCCCCAAATCTCATACATAGACCTGAAAAATCCAGCCTCCCCTACTGTTAAAATTATCCCCAAATCCGCCAAAGCGCCCCCAAAAACCGACAACAGGAGTGCGAGCGGGCGCTGATCGGGATCCATTCAGGCGTGAGGCCGCCCGCCCCGCCCTTGGAAGTGCTACAGCAAGTCAGGGACTGTCAACAAGCGATTGCTATTGTTGGTAATATGAGCGACATACCCTATAGTTGACTAGAGTTGCCTAGAGTTGAAGAGTTGTTTATAGAGCGTTCTTAATTGCAATGACACTTAATAGTAAAATAGGGCTTGCCCATGAAAGCCCGCCTTCCCAAGGACAGTCAGGTTTTCCAGTAACAGTGGACAACTCGAATCCCTTTGGCAACTCAGGGTTTTATTTGGGCCAAACTAACAGCGTCAAAGGCATGCCTGGGGAAGATTCTAGAAGTGGGGAGATTGTGCCTAGCACCATAGCCAGAATAAAAGTGATTGGCGTGGGTGGTGGCGGCGGCAACGCCATTAACCGCATGATTGCTAGTGATGTGTCAGGGGTGGAATTTTGGACGATTAACACCGACGCCCAAGCCCTCAGTCAGTCTAGTGCGCCCAAACGCCTGCAGATCGGACAAAAGCTGACCCGCGGGCTGGGCGCGGGTGGCAATCCGGCAATTGGCCAAAAGGCGGCTGAAGAATCTCGCGATGAGATCGCCCAGGCTCTCGGTCAGTGCGACCTGGTTTTTATTACCGCCGGTATGGGCGGCGGGACAGGCACGGGGGCTGCTCCGATTGTGGCTGAAGTGGCAAAGGAAGTCGGCGCTCTCACCGTGGGCGTGGTGACTCGTCCGTTCACTTTCGAGGGACGTCGCCGCACCAGTCAGGCTGAGGAAGGCATTAACGCTCTCCAAAGTCGGGTGGACACTCTGATTATTATCCCCAACGACAAGCTGCTGGCTGTGATCTCCGAACAAACACCTGTGCAAGAAGCCTTTCGGGTGGCTGATGACATCCTGCGCCAAGGGGTGCAGGGGATCTCCGATATCATCACTATTCCCGGTTTGGTTAATGTTGACTTCGCTGATGTCCGAGCGGTGATGGCCGATGCCGGCTCGGCACTGATGGGGATCGGTATTGGCTCTGGCAAATCTCGGGCCCGGGAAGCCGCTACTGCAGCTATCTCCTCGCCGTTACTGGAATCTTCTATAGAAGGGGCTAAGGGCGTAGTGTTTAACATCACCGGCGGCAGCGATCTGACGCTTCATGAGGTGAGCGGCGCAGCCGACATCATCTACGAAGCCGTTGACCCCAATGCCAATATTATTTTTGGTGCCGTGATTGACGACCGCCTCCAGGGTGAAATCAGAATTACTGTGATCGCCACGGGATTTACCGGCGAACCTCAATCCAATGCGCCGGCAGCGAAAGTGATTACGCCCTCACGCTCCCCTGCTAGGCCGGCGGCACCACCCCCACCCGCTTACGAACCCCAAAAACCGCAACAGTCACCGGGATTGGACATTCCTGAATTCCTCCAGCGGCGTCGTCCGCCAAAAAGTTGAGAGTTTAGATTTTAGATTTTAGATTTGACAGTGAATCTAAAATCTAAACTCGCCTATGGACTGCTTCAATAATTTTAAAAGTGCAAACATAAATATCTTAAATGATCGGTAATTGTAAATTTTTAATGGTTAATTTCTCCCGAATAAATCAGGGTGAAATGATCAGTGGCGAACTTGGCAGATTGAGTCGGGGCGACTCCCTGCCCGCACTTCCTCACACTGCCGCTCACATCCAGCCCGGGATCGCTCCGAGCAGCTCCTCTTCCTTGGGCAACAGTTCCCCTCGTTCCCAGGCAGAGCCTGGGAACGCCGTTTTGTCGGCTCCGCCGACTTAAGTAGCAACTGGGGTTATATAAATAAATCTTATATATACCTTAAGAAATATTAATGTAATTTCCCAGCAGCAGTATCCGGAAGTCCAAGTAAACTTAAGTTGCAGTTCCATCATTCATGTCAGACAGTCCCAGCTGCTGGCAGGGGGATTGGCGGGTAACGAAATTTAACACTTGTGGGTATGACAGCTGCAGCTCCAACAACCGTGCCAGTTGCTTTGACGATAGCGGGTTCCGATAGCGGCGGCGGTGCCGGCATTCAAGCTGATATCCGGACATTTGCCTTTCACTGCGTCCACGGCACCAGTGCCATAACTTGTGTCACGGCTCAGAACACTCTGGGGGTGACGCGAGTGGATGCGCTCTTGGCTGCAGCGGTGGCTGCCCAGATTGAGGCGGTTGTCTAGGACATGGGGGTGGGAGCCGTGAAAACCTGCATGCTGCTCAACCAGGAGATCGTTGCCGCTGTAGCCGAGCGGGTGAGCTGCCTAAATCTGCCCAACTTGGTCGTGGACCCGGTGATGGTGTCGCGCAGCGGCGCGAGGCTGATTGACGATCGGGCCGTGGCCACCTTGCCCAACGCCCTGCTGCCCCTGGCGGCGATTGTGACGCCGAACCGATACGAAGCCCAGCTCTTGAGTGGCTTGCAGATTCACACCATTGATGATATGCTCCCCGCCGCGAGCGCAAATCTACCGGCTGGGAGCCAAAGCAGTATTGGTCAAAGGGGGAAGCGCGTCGGGAAGTCTGCGGGGCGTAGATGTCTGGTTCGATGGCCACAAGCTGGAAACCCTGAAGACATCTGTAGTCGATACCGCCAACACCCACGGCAGCGGCTGCACCCTCAAGAGCGGCGGCAGCTGCCAATTTAGCCCTGGGAAAAGATCCCCTATCTGCCATCAAACAGGCCAAGGAATATGTAACCTCCGCCCTGCGGCACGCCCTGTCAATTGCAGCGGGCAGCGGGCCTTTAGGACACTTTTTTCCGCTGCTGCAATCTCAACACTAAATAGATTTGAAATATGAAAGATTAAGATTTTCTAGCGTTTATCATATTAGTGAGTTGCCTGGAAATAGTGTGAGCCGAGGGCGCTTTTTGCCTAGCAAATTCTGGCTTTCAAATGAGGCATACGCATTTAATTGAGGCTGCTATATTTACAGCAAAAATTACTTCAGGTTTACCTTATAATAGAAGGACTTTAAGATGAAACTGAAGTCAACAATGTTTGATAACCTAGCGATAAAAAAAGCAGTAATAAAGTCCATTTGGGGAAGGGGATGAACATGGCTAGCGGACTTTTTTTAGGTTCTGGATATCGGGGGAGCAGGACACACCAACTGCGAGAAGCAGAGCAGCGGCGCAGCCGAATCTACCAGGCGATTGTGCTGATGCTGGTTGTAACGTCCCTGATGGGCGGGTACACCTACCGCCTGTTCAACCTGCAGCTGGTACAAGGGGAGCAGAACCGTAAGCGAGCCGATAACAACCGCATCCGGCTGGTGCCAATGCGTGCGGAACGAGGCAATATTACCGACCGCAACGGCAAACTGCTGGCGGCGAATCGCCTGTCTCGTTCCCTGTACTTGTGGCCGAAGGAACAAAAACCAGAAGAATGGTCGCGCACAGCAAAGAAACTCAGCGATGTCCTCAACATCCCCGCCGCCGAGATTCTCAAAAAATTGCAGAAGACCGGCTACAAATCCGCCATGCCGGTGCGGGTCGGAACCGCTCTCAGCCAGAGTGCCTTCGTAGCGCTGGCCGAGCGAGCCGCCGAATTTCGGGGCGTTGAAGTGCGTCCGGAAGCCAGCCGCTACTATCCGCAAGGCAACCTGGCCAGTCAAATTGTCGGATACATTGGCGAAGCCAGCGCCGAACAGTTGCTAGAGAACCCAGACTATCCGATGGGAATGATAGTTGGCCAAATGGGAATCGAGCGCATGGCCAACAAGGAGCTGAGCGGAGTTTGGGGGCGTCGCCTGATTGAGGTCAACGCCGTCGGTGAGGAATTGCGCCAAATGGGCGTCGATGCTCCCACACCCGGAACTCCCGTGCGGCTGACCCTGGATATGCAGCTGCAGAAAACCGCTGAAGCCGCCCTCGCTCAGCGACGGGGGGCAGTAGTGGTGCTGGATGTCAAAACCGGCGCTGTGCTAGCGATGGCCAGCGGGCCGTCTTTCGACCCCAATATCTTTACCCGCCAGATAAAAACCTCTGAGTGGGAGCGACTGCAAAGCCTGGACGAGCCTTTTATCAATCGCGCCCTGCAAGGCTACCCACCGGGGAGCACCTTCAAGATTGTCACCGCCGCCGCCGGCATGCAGTCAGGCAAGTTCCCACCTGACACCTACCTGTTTTCCTCTTCTGCGATCGCGGTCGGTGGCATTCTTTTCCACGAACACGGCGGCGGTTATGGCACAATCGGCTATCGGGACGCCTTTGCTTTCAGTAGCAACACCATTTTCTATCAAATCGGCATGGCGGTAGGAGCGGATGAGATAGCTAAATGGGGGCGCAAACTGGGAATTGGCGAGACAACCGACTTAAAGCTTTTAGGGCTTGATGGTGGCACTCACGGTTCACTACCCACTCCAGCTGAGAAAGAGAAGCTCTATGGAGAGCCCTGGTATATCGGCGATACAGTGAGCATGTCCATTGGCCAGGGTCTGGTGCTGGCCACGCCTTTAGAGCTGGCGGTAATGGTGGCGGCGATCGCCAATGGCGGCTATCGCGTCAAACCCCATATATTAGCGGCTAAAACCAATACAGCGGAAACCAAACCAGAACCCAGCGGTATGTCACCTGACACTGTGGCTACTATTGCCGATGGGCTGGTTGCTGTGGTGGAAAAAGGCACCGCCAAGATGCTCAATGACGGTTCCATCCCCCTGACTGCCGGCAAAACCGGCACGGCTGAAGTTTTCGGTCAGGAAGACAACGCTATGTATGTGGCCTTTGGGCCGGCTAGCAACCCGGAAATTGCGATTGCCGTTGTTGTGGAGAATGCCGGTTATGGCGGGGTTTCTGCAGCACCAATTGCCAAGCAGGTTTTCCAAACCTATTTCAGTTTGCCAAAAACTCAAAAGTAAAAAGTCAAAGGTTTTTACTGAACCGCTATCGGCGCAGAGGTCGCAGATTAAGAGAGGAAAAGAAGGCAGAATATAAGGCGTTGCACAATTGCGGCGATGTTCCCAACCCCCCAACCCCTCCCCGCCTGCGGGGAGGGGGACGTGAGAGAGGGTTTTGGATGAGTGCAAAAAGTGAAATCATCCTTCTACTGTGCAACGCCGAATATAATTATGAAAGAAATTGCTAAGCATGCCGACATAATTAACTCTAATATGGCGGCAACAAGAAACCTGCTTTCTCGCTTTTCCGTTTATTTTTGCCGGCACGAACTTTCCAGTGACGATTGACAAGCATATTTTTATGCCTTTAGATGCTTGTCAATCGTCACTTTTTATGCTAATAAAGCAGGAGAATTTTAAGAGCGCAGCCGGATGAACAGATCGGCGGTGAGGACGCCTTTGTCGCCACCGGCACTGCTAATGCCGATACCGCGCAAATGTTTGAATGCCCCTGACCGCTGCACCAGCCTCAGCAGAGGCAACTGGCGCTCTAAAATCGGTTGAGTGGCTTCCCAGTCAAAATAGGCATAGCCGTAATTGGGTCGGGGCAGAGCCGAAATGGCTTCCTGAAAGGGAAGGGCGGCGAGTGCGCTTCCCCCCTTGCCGGCTGCCAGGGCTTTTTCCATTGCGGCAATTGAGGAGGCGAAAATCTCGTAATTGCCCGCCCGAGCCCTCACTCCGAGCACCTGAGCTACCAGCTGGGGCGATTTCGATTTTTGCCCGCCGGCATCCGAGGCGCTCAGTTTAGTCCAAGCGGTAACCTGCTGGCTCCCCAGGGTGAGAGCACCAGCGCTCAACCCCTGACTGCGGGCGATCTCGTCGAGACGCTCAACGCTCTTGGCCAGTTCTGGGGTGGTTTGGGCGACAAAAATCCAGTCGGAGGTGCCATCTGGGCGGTTTGGCAGCAATCCCAGGGCGTACTCTCCTCTAACGCCCTCAAATATATCCTGCGCCAGGTCGATTCCCCAGCGCTCCCCGAGGGCGGTGAGGGATTGGCTAAGCAGTTTTTTGAGCAGCCCCTCTCCGGAAATGCTGGTGTCCAGTTGCTGCCACAGCCCGCGCAAATCCGAGCCGGCTGCTAGCAGCGCCACTGACTCTGGGGCGTATTGCAATGCTCCCACAGGCTCGGACAAGCTCGGAGCCGCCGGTGCCGGCAAGTCGGGGATCAGCACCGCTGTGTGCGCCAGCAACCCCTGCCGGTTCAATCCTGCAGCCAGGGCTATATTGGGCGACTGGGCAGAGGTGACAGCAGACGGGTTAACTTCCAGGCTGTTACCTGTCAGGGCCGCAAGCTGGGAGAGATTGAGGAAGGCCACACCAATGCGAGGCTGATCCAGCCGGTTCAAAGCCAGCTGGTAGGAACTGGAACTGTTCAGGTTTAAGTTGGGCGCTGCGACGTTATTGATCGCGTCGCGCAGCACTTTGGGGTGATTGGCAAACAGGACAAATTGGTCGGCTACCACTGCTGTGGCCAGAGAGCTGGCTGGCAGGACATCTCGGACAGATGTCCCTGGGGCGGCGGTTGCGCCGGCACTGCTGTAGATTAGGGTGACACCTCGGTAGGGCTCAAAGACCAAATCTTTGCCGGCACTGGCTTTGTTTCCCCAAAACAGCTGCAAAAATTCTCGGCTGCGGGAGCTATCTCGCGTGGACAGGGCCAGGATATACCCTGGCTGCATGCCGTTTTCCGGATTCCGGTCTATGTCTGTGGAGGTGCAAGCTGCGGTAATTTCTTCCCCCAGCCAGGGTTGGACATCTTTGTTGTAGTCCAAACCGGCAAGCCCCAGCAAGTTTTGTTTGAGTTGCTCGAGTTCAGCACGCTCACGCCGGCGCTGGGAAGGTGACGCCAGCAATTCGGATAGCGCCTCGAGCCGGTCTGGATTGACGAGCAAAGACACCATAGCCGGTGCGCCCGAAGGCACAAACATCGCTGCAGCTGGGCTGGCTGTCACTCCGCCCCGCAAAAGCGCCAGCGGACTGTTCGCTGTCAGCCAGTAAAAGCCACCGGCACCAATTAACAGCAGCACCAGCACGCCGGCTGCCAAGATAGAAAAAAACGATCTGGGTTTCATCGCTGATCCCCTCTGCCAGAGGTTCATTTTTGGCCAATATTGGTGGCCCTAGGGAGTCGTTTTGCCCCGGCGCTGCCACCAATATTGACAATTATCTCGGATTTGGGGGCACCTTCCCATTGGGCATCATCGCCAGATCGCATCATCGCATCGGGCATTGGCTTTCCCCTAAGACCTGAAATTTAATACCTTAAACCTAACTCCTGAAGATTTATCGCCTGTTATACACGCGCCGGGAAAGTCCGAAATTTGGCCAAGGCTTAACGGGCGATGTGGCAGATTTACGCGGCGTATAAACAGCCGCAGATGATTGCTGTGAGAGCGGAGAGATGTAGGTGATGCCGGTTTGACTCCTCCCGCGCAGCCCAAACAGACCAAAGAAACCGGGTTTCTTGTGCGGAGTTACGTCAAAAAGAGCTAATTCCTGCAAAAGAAACCCGGTTTCTAACCCACCCACGACACAAAGAAACTGGCTTTCTAGTGCGGTGGAAGGTCAAAAAGAGTTAAGTCCCGCAAAAGAAACCCGGTTTGACGCCCCCCGCGCAGCCCAAAGGGCCCAATTTGTTACTCGCTGCTCTCGACATCACATATAATAACTTTTGGTATTGAGATATAGCGGTTCTCAGTTGGATGTACGTGAGGCCCATAAACAAAATTTCGTATAATCGGTGTGCCCCCGGCACTACCGAGTTTATCCATAGCACACTAATCTGAGCAAAGCTATAAAATTCCCAAAAAATATGTACATAGGTAATGCCTAATTAACTGCAATATCAACCCCTCACCGGCACTGTCTCGCGCCCAGGAGACGGGATGCAGGTGGCGATAGATGCGCGAGTGTAAGCTTGCCAGAAGCTCGCTATTGGCGTGCTGGAAGGAGCAAAGGTTATTATTATTGACCCCTGATTGGATGGGGTTTATCAGATTACCACAACTCAAGTTGCTACCTACAAGTCTCAGCATCCAGATCCCGCCACCCCCCCCTAAAAAAGGGGGGCTTTGAGAATGGCAACGACACCTTAACTGGCGGTGCCG
>JALOOK010000162.1 GCA_025454445.1 Oscillatoria sp. Prado101
CAGCACCGACCCCCCTACCGGGCACAGCACCGACCCCCCTACCGGGCACAGCACCTGCACCCCTACCGGGCACAGCACCGGCACCCCTACCGGGCACAGCACCGACAGGGCAACCGGGCACAGCACCGGCACGCCAACCGGCTCCAGCCACAGGCCCGGTAGCTCCCCAGACTGGGCCTGTAGCTCCCCCTGCAGGATCTCGTAGCTTGCGCAGTCAGGTGCGGATTTTCGTGCCGGCCCGGCGTTTAAATCGAGTTGCCGCGATTGCTGCTGGCAAAACATTTTCTTCTCCTGCCGCCTGTTAAAATGATTATCCCATTCATTTCCTTCGCGCATGCATCGGGCGGGATGCTCCAAAAAGGTTTGCCAGCTTTCCTTCGCTCTATGTTTACCACACCAAGGCCAAGTCCGCATCCGATAAGTTTTTACGCTTTTAATCTGCTTATTTCAGGAATTGTTTGGGTGTTAATTAATCTGCTTGATTTAAATATCAGGCTGGCAGAAAACACACTAATCGGTCGCCAATTAAATGCACATATCTTCTCGTGTCCGGTTTATTAATTGGATTCCGGTCAGGGCGAGATTAGCAATACCCCATGCCACCGGCTCTATTCAACAAAGAGGAATTGCCTTATATAGCGGTTCTCAGTTGGATGTATAGCAATAAACAGTCAGTGCGCGGACATGGGCATCTGCGCATGGGGCGATCGGGCATTGGGCATTGGACAAAATCTGTGAGTCCTCCATGCGCCCCGATCCATGCGCCCCGATCCATGCGCCATGCCATTAATGTCCGTTCCCTAAATGGCAGCTGCTATACTGTGGCCCATAAACCCGATTTCGTAGTGCCGGTGGCACAAAAGCCCGCCCCTACCGAGTTTCTCCATAGCACACAAAGGCTGAGAAACGCTATAATAGAAAGATTGTGAAAAATTAACAGTTTTTACTGTCATGGCAGTCCCAAAGAAGAAAACATCGAAATCCAAGCGGGATAAGCGCAAAGCCACCTGGAAGGGCAAGGCGGCGCTGCAAGCCCAAAGAGCCCTGTCGCTGGGCAAGTCGATTCTGACTGGACGCTCTACCTTTGTCTATCCCTCTGGTGAGGAAGAGGACGACGAATAGCCTGGTGGGCGCTGGATATTAGGGATTGGGCATGGGGTATGGGGTTGTGTGAGGTGTCAGGTAACACCGGCACCCCACACCTGACACGGGCCCACTCGCCAGCCCGCCGGTGGTTGACATATGCGCAGCTACTTTTGTGTACAAATTGTTCACAACTATTGGCCAGCAATCCTCTGCCTGTAGGGGCACCGGACTAATGTCAGGTAACACCGGCACCCGACAGCGGACAGGGGCCCGCCCGTCTGGCAGGCTTATAGTTGACACTTTCTCAATAATTTTGTGTACAAATTGTTCACAACTATTGGTCAGCAATCCTCTGCCTGTAGGGGCACCGGACTAATGTCAGGTAACACCGGCACCCCACAGCGGACACGGGTCAGGCATGCCCGCCGGTTGTTGACACTTTCGCCAATAATTTTGTGTACAAATTGTTCACAACTCTTGGCCAGCAATCCTCTGCCTGTAGGGGCACCGGACTAATGTCAGGTAACACCGGCACCCCACAGCGGACAGGGGCCCGCCCGTCCGGCTGACTTATAGTTGACACTTTGTCAATAATTTTGTGTACAAATTGTTCACAACTCTTGGCCAGCAATCCTCTGCCTGCAGAGGCACCGGACTAATGTCAGGTAACACCGGCACCACACCTGACACGGGCCCGCCCGTCCGGCTGGCTTATAGTTGACACTTTGTCAATAATTTTGTGTACAAATTGTTCACAACTCTTGGCCAGCAATCCTCTGCCTGCAGGGGCACCGGACTAAAGTCAGGTAACACCGGCACCCGACAGCGGACAGGGGCCCGCCCGTCCGGCTGACTTATAGTTGACACTTTCTCAATAATTTTGTGTACAAATTGTTCACAACTCTTGGCCAGCAATCCTCTGCCTGCAGAGGCACCGGACTGATGTCAGGTAAGACCGGCACACACCTAACCCCGAGCCCCCAACCCCTAACCCCTAACCCCTAACCCCTGGCATCCGGCAAAATCAGCATGGCATCGCCAAAAGAATAGAACCGGTACTCCATCGAGATCGCCTCCTGATACAAGTCCAGCAAGCGCTTGCGCCCCACCAAAGCGCTCACCAGCATCAGCAAACTGGAGCGGGGCAGGTGAAAATTGGTAATCAGCCCCTCTACCACTCGCCACTGGTAGCCCGGATAGATAAACAAATCTGTCTTACCGCAAAACGCCTGCAGCTGGCCCGAGGCTGCCGCCCCCTCCAGCCCTCGCACCACCGTCGTGCCCACTGCAATAATTCGCCCTCCCCTGTCCCGGGTTTGGCGGATTTGCTCCACAGTGGCCACCGGCACCTCCACCCACTCCTCGTGCATTTTGTGAGTGGTGACATCTTCAACTTCCACCGGTCGAAAAGTCCCCACCCCGACGTGCAGCGTCACAAACGCCCGATCTATCCCCCGGTGGGCCAACCGCTGGAGCAACTCTTCAGTGAAGTGCAGCCCAGCAGTGGGAGCCGCCACCGCGCCAGGTGTGTGGGCGTAAACAGTTTGATACTGGTTGGGTGAGGCAGCAGACTCAGTGATATAGGGAGGCAGCGGCACATGGCCAAATTCCGACAGCATCTGAGCAAACGATACCCCTTCTGGGACATCAAACTTCAGAATCCGCCCGCCAGTGCCCTCATCCGTGTCCAGAACTCTCGCCCTCAAAACTGAGCCAAGAGCGCTTCCTTGGCGCTCTTGGCTCAGGAGCGGTTCAAACTCAATCAATGCCCCCGGTTTAAGGCGTTTCCCCGGTTTGACCAAAGCTAGCCAGGCACTCTCGGTGCGCTGCTCGAGCAGCAAGACTTCCACAGGTGTGCCGGTGGATTTGTGACCGTAGAGTCTGGCTGGAATAACCCGCGTGTTGTTGAGGACTAGCAAGTCTTTCGGCTGCAACAAATCGGGCAAATCCCGAAAAATCCGGTGGGAGTGGTGAGTGGGAGAATCAACCACCAGCAACCGGGAACTGTCTCTGGGCACAGCTGGATTCTGTGCGATCCGACCGGCGGGCAAAAAGTAGTCATAGGCGGCAGTGGACAGTTCCCAGTCTGAGGCGGTCTGGGCGGCAGTTGGCGATCGGGGGTGAAACTGGCTCACCTGATGGTCTTGCAAAGTGGAAGCTCCTCGCTGATAATCCGCTTTTGTGACTGAACCGGCACGCCCTGCGCGACAGGTTTGAGGCGGCAGGGGATGCCGGATCAAATATCACACTTGGGGAGGATGGCAGTCTGGTTGGTTTCTATTTCTGTTATTTTACCGAGTAGCCCCTGGGAATTTGGGGAGTAATGGGGGAACTCTACGAGTGCGAGTTCGGGGCGATCCCCGTAGTCTTTAGGGGTCGCATCTGGGGAAAATATAAAGAGTAGCCCACCCAAGATCCCGGAAAAATGGAATATCTGTATTACGTTGCCAATGCCAGCCTGACGCTGAGAATCGCTGAATACCTCAACAGCGCCAGCCATCTGCCCGTTTCCTTTATGAGCGTTATTCATCAGATTGATGGCTGGGTGATTCGGGTCAAGATGAGCCACCGTCTGGAGCCCATGATTGACAGCAACTTCCGAGCGTTTATGAATGAACTGGGAATTCCCCACACTCCGGGAATTCGCTTGCAAATGGCCCTTTGGAGCTTGGAAAACGGACAGTCCCCCGTTGATGTCATGCGTCGCTACCACATGGCTGTGGTTTCTCACGGGCATCCGGACAAGAGCGAGATTGAGGAGTTTCGTCGGCAATTCGTTAAAGGGCTGGGCTATTGCCCGGAAACCCTGGCTTGAGGTGTCAGGTGTCAGGTGTTGGGTGTTAGCTGTTAGGTGGTAGGTGCTAGGTGTTGGGTTGTAGACTGTGCCACCTGCCACCTCTTCGTCCAACCCTTCAGCCCTCACACCCCTGAAACCTGTTTCCCAAACCCCTACCCCTCACCGCTATCCGCCAAACCCTACCCCCTAAACGCTAGCAAATGCTGACTCGATGTAGTCTTGCAGGGTGAGTTGGTACGGTTCGCGGAAGACCGGCTGCCCGAGTCTGACCGGCACGAGTGAGGGCGGGACACCGGGTGAGGTGCCGGCGATCCCTCCCGAGGGCTGCTGCTGGCAGCTGACAGTGGCCACATCAAACCGGCACGGGATCTCTGCTAAATCCGGACGGTTGGCCAAAAACAGCTCTGCCGCTTTGCAAAGTTTTTCCTGCTTTTGCGGCGTAATGGCCAGCAGACCGCCGGCATCCCAATTCCCCCGCCGGCGAGTTTTGACTTCTACAAAGGCTAGGGTGGCTTCCGGCTGGTGATCACCGCCCTCCGGCTGCCGGTGGGCAATGATGTCTATCTCTCCCCACCGGCACCGCCAGCGCCGGTGGAGAATCTCCCACCCTTGCTGCTGCAACCACTCAGCAACCAAGTCCTCTCCGGATGCGCCCAGGTCAGGGGGCGGGCTCTCACCGGCATGTGGTGGCGTTCGCTCTTCAGGCATGGGGCAATTCAGTTTTGTTGCGCAAGCTGGTACGATTACCAAATATAGCGAGTCTAAATCATTCGTGGAAATTTCAGACCCCCGGTTTCTTAAAGAAACCGGGGGTCTGGGCCCAAGCGCGGGAGCGCCCATCATTTAGAACTGCTATAGCACGCACTGCCAGAGGGCGCAACTCCCCCACTAGCTGTTGACTTATGTGCGTTTTTGTGCTAAACACACGGTTGCCGGTTCAACTAAATCACAATGAATTCCTCCATTCGTAAGCGTATTCCAGCCATACTATTCAGTGCCGTCTTCTGGGCTGTGGCTTGTCTGACAGCTATGGGCTTCCAGCCGGCACCTGCCTTCGCTGCCGACTACAACAAACAAACACTGATCAACGCCAATTTTTCTGGTCGGGATTTGACAGATTCCAGCTTTACAAAAGCGAATCTTCGCGGCAGCAATTTTAGCCACGCTCACCTGGAGGGGGTTAGTTTTTTCGGTGCCAACCTCCTGGGGGCGACTTTTGAGGGAGCTGACTTGCGGAACGCGACTTTGGACACGGCACGCTTTAGTAAGGCAAATTTAACTAACGCTATTCTTGAGGGTTCCTTCGCCTTCAATACCAAGTTTGACGGTGCCATTATTGACGGCGCTGATTTTACGGATGTGCTGCTGCGAGAGGACGTCCTGAAACAGCTTTGCCAGGTAGCCAAAGGCACCAATCCCGTCACCGGTCGCGACACTCGCGAGACACTGGAGTGCGATTACCTGAGATAGTACCAATTTTCGATTTTGGGCTTAAATCAATTCCGTTTGCATAAGTATTGTAAATCTCCTGGGGCAGAGGCGATTTATCGAGTCGGTAGCAAGAGGTGAGGGAGAGGTGAGTGAGAGGTGAGGGAGAGGTGATAAATCGCGCCCCCACAAGATGTCAGCCACTTCCCACCCAAGGCAGTTGAACCAAATCGGAGAAGGTGGTGTGGCGCTGTCGGTCCAATTCCCAGATGCGGACTTTTTCGGCGCGGAAGAGCTCTTGATAAGACTGAGCCAGTTCGGGGTTTGCTTTCGGATCTGTTTGCAGCAATTGCTGCATAAAATAACGATAGCGTTTCTCGCACATCACCCGCTCCAGAGAGGCGGCTGCGCCTCGAATCACCAGGGGTTGTCGCAAGATGTCCTGTTTGGTTTTCTCCTCCAGATAAAACAAGTGAGACACAAACGCCATCTCCCTAGGGAACTCCACATACCGGTCTTGCAGCGCTGAAATAAGCTGCCCAGGATCGGCAAGAGACGTTTGCAATTCTAAGATTTGCCGCCACAAGAACCGGTGGTGGGAGAGGCTAAATTGCAAATTGCGCTCCTCTAAGGCGTCTTTTACCGCTTGCCGGTGTTCGGGGGAGTGGAGGTAAATGCGCAGCAGCAACGCCTCGGCTTGTTCCAAAAGATTGCGCTCGCCAGAAACCGGCAGTCTTTTATCGGAAGTATGGCTAGGCTTATTTCGCTGGCGGGGCAAAATGCGATTATTTAACTTCAGGCGATTGGCGACGAGCAGGGGAGGTGGCGGGGAATCTTCCTTTTGAAGGATTTTTTCCCAGTGACGGACAATTTGCTCGATCAGATTGTTTTCCAGAAGTGAAACTCGTCGGGAATCTTCCAAGCTGAGGAGTTCCGCACACCGGCGGCTGTAGTGTGTCAGCAAGTTGTCGCTGGTGATGTTGCTCAGTAATTTTACCATTGCCTCAGCGACTTGCCCAGACTGAGCCGCTTGTTTCAGGTCTTTTCCCCGCAACAGTTGATCGAGCTGCCAGTCGATCCACAAAGGAGCGGTAGCAAGTAACTGCCGGTAGGGTTCTGGCGAGCCGCTATTCTTGAGAAATTCATCGGCATCTTTGCCATCGGGAATGTTGAGAAGCCGCAACTGAACTTGGCCGGTATAAGCTAGACCGGCAATTTCGCCAATCGCTCGCTCAGCAGCGGCGGTGCCGGCTCTGTCAGCATCAAAATTGAGGACAATTTGTTTTGATTCAGTGTATCGCAGCAACTGGCGCACTTGGTTTAAGCTGAGGGCTGTTCCCAGGGAGGCGACGGCGTTGGCAATACCGGCAGCGTGGAGAGCGATGGCGTCAAAATATCCCTCCACCACCACAACTTGGTCTTGTTTGGCAATAGCAGTTTTAGCTTTATCGAGGGCAAAAAGAGTTTTACCTTTGTCAAATAATTCAGTTTCCGGAGAGTTGAGATATTTAGGCTGCTCATCAGTGAGGGTTCTGCCGCCGAAGCCAATCACCCGCCCTTGGATGTCGTGAATGGGGATAATAATCCTGTCCCGGAACCGGTCATAATAGCCGTCTCCCGATTTCCGGGGCACAATCAGCCCAGCTTGCTCCACCAGCTGCACCGGCAGGCGCTTGTACTCCACAAAATAGCGATAGAGCACCTCCCAACCTGCCGGTGCGTAACCCAGCCCGAACTGCTCAATGGTTTCCGCGCTCAGGTGCCTGTGGGATTGCAGGTATTCCAGAGCCTGCTGCCCTCCCGACTCCTGCAGGGCGTGCCGGTAAAAACTCGCCGCCACCGCCAAAATCTCATAGAGCTGCTCTCGCACAGACAGTAAGCGCTGCAATTCTTGCCGCTTTTCTGGCTCTTGGGCTCGCACCGGCACCCCGTAGCGTTTGGCCAAATCCAGCACTGCCTCAGTAAACGAGCGCTTCTCGAATTGCATCAGAAAGCTAATGGCATTCCCGCCGGCACTGCAGCCAAAGCAGTAGTACATCTGCTTGCTGGGGCTGACGGTGAAGCTGGGGGATTTTTCGTTGTGGAATGGGCACAAGCCCACGAAGTCTTTGCCCCGCCTTTTGAGCACGACGCGCTCCGAGATCACGTCTACGATGTCAGCGCGTTGCTTTACTTCCTCAATAGTGTCGCGATGCAAGCTGGGAACGTCCATCAGTCCTCTTTGTGAGTCGCACGGCAAGCGCCGAAGTGGACATAATTCAGTATAACATGCCGGCAGCCCTAAGCGGCCAGAAACCAGGAAATTTGAAGAAACCCGCTCTCTTGATTTTCCGGTTGGTTTTCGGTACTCTTATCCTAGGGCGGTTTTTCTTTACTTGTGAAATTTTAGGGTATAATTAACCGCCAAGACGCCATAGACGCGCAGCGGATCGCCCGCAGGGTAGAACGCCAATATAGCAGTAGGCACGCACGGGAACGGACGCAGGACAGGCGTTCCCTCCGTAAGCGTTGCGGGACGCGAAAGCGTCCTTCCCAGAAACCTTGAGGGCGCTCTGGGAACGCCTGCCCTACGCCTATACCTCGTATCGAGCGTGTCCGCGCACTGACTGTCTATTGCTATAAAAGAGAGATGGAGCAACAAATAAGTTTCAAAGTATCGCTCAAATGTTGTAAATTATCCGCCATTCATTTTACCTCTGCCTCTCTTTTGCATAGCGAACCGCTAATAGCCAATCGCTATGCGCTGCGGCTTGGCGATATTGGCCCAAGTTTCAATAGCCTTAATCAAGCAGTGCAGAGAGGGAACGCCCAACACCACCACAACATACCCGCTCACCCAGTTATCATGGAGGTGCAAGGAGGTGTGAACCAGCAGCGCATAGCGCAATTCGCTCTTGCCTGCCACTAGGGAATGAACCAGCACATTCAGCTTTTGGAGATTTAACATCGGCACAGAAAATACGACTTGCGTGTCCAGAATATTGCCTAACATTGTCAGGCAAGCATTCAGCAATATATTCCCGACCTCGGTGAGCATTTCATAAGCCGAACTGTTCAGGAAAGGCGTCTCCATATTCTGCTTAGCGGTCAGCAAATTCATCAGCAGCGCGGCGCTTTCATAGTTGAGAAGCAACAGGGCGTTGCCCGACATAGAGCCTTTGAAAATCTGGCTCACAGTTGCGACTTCCCCCTCCCCAACACTGGCAATCCCGGCAGCCAGTCCAGTGACGGAATGCACGGAAATTGCGGACAGTTCAAGCCGCACGCGGTCGCCTGTGAGTTCTGACAGCGAGACGGCACAGCGAGAGAAAGCCATATTAATAAACTCAGTCAATGCGTCTTTTTGCCGAGCTGTTAATAGCATTATTACCTCTTGATAAC
>JALOOK010000163.1 GCA_025454445.1 Oscillatoria sp. Prado101
TAATGCAACCGGATGTTATATCAGAACTGCCAAACATCAGGCTGCACGCCAAAATATGAAAAAGGCTCAAGCATCACTGCCCGAGCCTTTTTCGATTAAATTGGATTAAATTGAGTTACTTCTCTTAGTACCGCCGACGGTTGTAGCCGCCGCCGCCGTTGCCGCGACCGCCACCAGAGGGGCCACGCTCTTCGCGGGGCTTGGCCTTATTCACTTTCATGTCACGGCCCATCCACTCAGCACCGTCAAGGGCTTCAATGGCTGCAGTTTCTTCAGCTTCGGTACTCATTTCCACAAAACCAAAGCCGCGCAGACGACCTGTTTCGCGGTCTGTAGGCAGCTGAACCCGCTTTACAGAACCGTATTCTGCAAACACGGCGGTCAGGTCTTCTTGAGTAACTTCGTAGGAAAGGTTACCTACATAAATAGACATGGATTATCTCCCAAATCAATTAGGTGTAGAGGTTGAGATTTCGGAGAGAAGCCTGTCAATACTAAAAGGGAAAAGCCTATCAATACCACAAACCAGCACTGCAACCGAATTTCACTCTCACTTATCACCCTAGCACAGCAGGCATGAAAAGTGGGGGAGAGAAAAAAAATTTTTACAAAATTTAACATTTCGGAGAGCGGCACAAGGGCAGACCGGCTTTTCCGGTGCGGGCGAGAGGGCTCTGTGGCCTGCAGTTGACTTCAATCCCCAAAAGCCATGCCGGTGGCCCCGAAGCCGGCGGTGCCAGATCAGAGAGCCAATCCGAGCGATATCATCCCAGCGGTGCAATCAAAGGGAGCATCCCGATTGTGCAAAGAAGCCCATATCAATGCGACAATGATTTCAGCAGGGGGTAGGAGGAGAAGATGTTTGGCCAGCTGAATCCCGGTAACGGGATTGAAACCAATCGTAGAAATCGCCAGTCCCCTGCCGCCAGCTCAAGCCGGCGTCAATGCACGCTACGCGCATCGCTACGCTGCCGGTGATCGTGGCCCACTGCCGGCGTGGATTTCCCCAAGGCGGCAACTTGTAAACACCTGCTAAAACCTTAGGTAACAGCCATCAGGAGGCCAGTGATGCGCACAGCCCAACAGCCCCTCACAAGCAGCAGCGCCGCCGGTTCTGACACCGAGTTAATTCACCAGTGGTTGCAGCAAAAGCCTCCCGGGCGTCGGCGCTCTCACTGGCTGCTCGTCAAACAGTTCCGGGACTTCGTGCGCAAACCCCTGGCAGAGGCGACCAAAGCCGATGTGGAAGCCTTCGCCACTTATCTGGCGTCACGGGGAATCGCACCCCAAACAATAGCGCGAACCGTGTCAGCAGTAAAGTCCCTGCTGGCCTTTGACAGCCACACCGGCGCTCAGCCGGAGAGCACTCCCCCCCACCAGCGCCCAACCGCCCCACCCCCCCGAAGAAGAAAACCGCCGGCGAGCGAAAAATATCGCCCCCCTTTGCGATTGTGGCTGAGTTTAGGAGTCTGCTTTGGGCTGTTTTTCACCGTTTCCCGCGCCGGAATGTTGGCACCGGCAAGCACCGAGATAGCCCAAAAGTGGGAAGAGATACTCTCACCTCCCCCAGACGAGTCAGTCAAACAAGCCCGCATTAAAGCTTTTCTCGACACCATCGCTTGGGCGGAAGGCACCGACGAGGTAGCCAGTTACCGCACCCAGTACACCGGCACCCAGTTTGCCGGCTTCCACGATCATCCCCGAGAGCAAAAATGTGGCCTGCGCAACGGACAGCAGCTTTGCGCCGACGCCGCCGGTCGCTACCTGCTTCTCAGCTCCACCTGGGACCGCCTAGCCAAAAAAATTGGCGCGACCGACTTCAGCCCCGCCAATCAAGACCGGGCGGCGATCGAATTGCTTCGCGAATACAGAGCCTTAGAAGATATTGAAGCGAGCCGCTTCGAGGTGGCAGTGCACAAGCTAACAGCAGTGTGGCCATCATTAAAGCAGGCCGGTGACGGACACTCCGAACCGGCAATCGTTCTGCTCCATCAAATTTGCCGACAGAATAGCTTGCTGGCTCACCTGTGTGTACACCGCATGCAAATATTGCATCACCGCCTGAGAAGTGCCGGTGCCACCTCCCCCATCAGATGGCAGAGGAATCGCACCGAGAACATCCAAAACAGTACCGCTGCTTGGCGGCGGCGCAATCACCACCAAAGAAGGCTCCAGCTGCTCGCTATAGTGCCAGAATTCCTCAATCTTTAGAGCCGGTTCGGGAGCGGAAAATTGAAGGTTTTCAGCCGGGATTTGGGGATTTGGGGATTCGCCCTCCGCCTTCCCCCGCAGCTGGCGCAATTCCGCCACAATTTGCTCCTTAGTGCGCCCCCGCAGCTGAAACAGCACAAAAGGGTCTTCCGCAAACCGATCTGCCAGCAAATAGTAAACCGCCCCAATATGTTTGCAAGGATTCGCTTTATCGGGACAGCTGCACCGGCTGCGGATCTCATCGAGCGTAAACGGAAACAAACTCAGCCCATTTTTCGCAAACACATCCTCAATATTTTGCGGCATTTCCCCCGCTAACAGCTTAGCAGAAAAAACCGCCCGCTCCCCCATCGTTTCTATCACATAACCCCACTGATCCTCAGTAAACTGGTCAAGAAACAGCGAAATCTGATAAGGTTCCGGCTCCGTTCCCTGCACCCTTGCCAGCACCTTTCCCTCGCGAAACTCAATACTCAGCACATTCCCCTGTCGAGCGTAAACGCGAGCCCGCTCCAAACGCTTCTTAAAGCGATACTTATCCAGCAGTTCCAGCCACCGCTCCACCCACCACTCGCGACTTATTTCCTGTTGCTCACTCACCATCTTTAACCCCTCCTTCCCAGACCATCTCTTCTTGGCGCACGGGCGCGTCTTGGCGGTTCATAAAAAAACCGCCTTTCCCCAACCCGACTTCCCCTACTCCTCATCAATCAAAGCATTCCGGTCAAGCAGCAGCAAATTGCGCAGCCCGTCAGTATCCAATTCTGTCAGCCACTGCTCACCGGCACCCACCACTTGCTCAGCCAGAGCCTTCTTACTCTCAATCATATCATGGATCTTCTCCTCAAGCGTGCCGGTGCAGACAAATTTGTGCACCTGCACATTGCGCGTTTGCCCAATCCGAAACACCCGGTCTGTTGCCTGATTTTCCACCGCAGGGTTCCACCAGCGGTCAAAATGGAAAACGTGATTGGCCCGCGTCAAATTCAAGCCGGTGCCACCCGCTTTCAGAGAAAGAATCATAATCGGTGGCCCTTGAGGGTCGTGCTGGAAGCGGTCAATCATAGCTTCCCGATCTGAAGAGCGCGTGCTGCCATACAAAAATAGCACCTCCCGCCCCAACTCCCGCTCTAAATGCGGTTTTAGCAATTTCCCCCACTCAGCAAATTGAGTGAAAATTAGAGCCCGGTCGCCCTCTAGCAGAACCTCCTCCAGCATTTCCTCCAACCGCTGCAACTTCCCCGAACGGTTAGCACCTTGCAGAGCGCTCTCCTTTAAAAATTGCGCCGGGTGATTGCAGATTTGTTTCAGCTTGACCAGCAGCGCTAAAATCATCCCCCGGCGCTGCAGACCTGACGCTGAATCAATCTCAGCCAGGGAAGCTTCCACTGTCTTTTGATAGAGTTGCGCCTGTTCAGCAGCCAGCCCGCAAAATACCGTCATCTCCTGCTTTTCGGGCAAGTCTTGAATAATTTCGCGGTCAGTTTTGAGCCTGCGCAAAATGAAAGGTCCGACGAGAGAGCGCAAGCTTTGTGCGGAAGCCGTATCCCCATACTTCTCAATCGGAATCCCAAACCGGCGCTGGAAGAATTGCCGCGCTCCCAAATACCCCGGATTGAGGAAATCCAAAATCGACCACAGTTCTTGCAGGCGGTTCTCCACCGGCGTGCCGGTGAGGGCAATGCGAAACTGCGCCTGCAGCTCGCGCACCGCTTGCGACTGCTTCGCCTCGGGATTCTTAATATTCTGCGCCTCATCCACAACCACCCCTTGCCAAGAAACGCTCTGGAGATCCTTGGCATCCCGCTGCAGCAGCGGATAGCTGGTAATCACCAAATCCTTACCGCTGATTGCCTTAGCAAACGTCTTTCCTTTGGCGCGTTTGTCCCCGTAATGCAGCATCACCTTCAGCGTCGGGCCAAATTTCTTGACTTCTCGCTGCCAGTTACCCAATACTGAAGTTGGGCAAACCAGAAGCACCGGCGCTTCCAGAACGTCTCGCTCTTGCAGGTGCAGCAGAAAAGCGATAGTCTCGATCGACTTTCCCAAACCCATATCATCCGCCAGACAGGCACCCAGACCCCACCGTTCCAAGAAAGCCAGCCAGCCGGCACCCCGCGCTTGATAAGGGCGCAGCTCGCCCCGGAAGCTTTTGGGAACTGGAATCGGCTCAACAGCTCGGCTGTTGATCAGGTTGGAGAACAGCTCCTGCAGCGCCCCACCGGCTTCAAAACTCACCACCGGCAGCTTTTCAATCGTCTGCGTGTCGCCAGTAGCTAGGCGCAGCGCATCTTCCAGCGACAGCGCCATCTTGTCTTTGCGACCTTTAAAAAATTCCTGAGCGGCTCGCACATCCGGCTGGCGCAACTCCACCCACTCGCCATTAATCTCCACCAGGGGGGAATTGAGCGCTACGAGCCGGTTAAACTCCGCCTGCGAAATCCGCTGTCCCCCAATGGTCAGCTCCCACTTGAAGTTGAGCAGGCTTTGCAATCCCAACCGGTCGGAAGCCTTCAATTTAGGCGTTTCGGCTCGAATGCTCAGCCCCAGCCGGTTGGCCCAGCCTTCCCGATTGGCCAGAGCTGCGGGCACGATCACTCCCAAGCCGCTATCCTGGAAGCGCCACGCGACTGTCTTGAGAAACTCATACGCCTGTAGCGGCGTCAGGGGGCAAAATTCTGGAGACGCCCGGTTCAAACTGGCTTCTATGGGAGGGTAGAGTTTGGAAGCCAAACCCAAACCGCTCAGCAGCGTCTCTTGCGGCTGCTCAATCGTCCGCCCCAAATAAGACAAACGCTCCACGGGATTGCTCCAGACGGTTTTGGCGCTCACCAAAAAGTCGGAATTGTCCGCAGCTTGCAGGAAATACTCCAGTTGCCAGTCCGGTTTGCCGGATGCCGGTGGGCGGACATAAAAGCCGGTGCGGAACTGATTCTGTCCAGCCATCAGGCGCTGCACCGGCTCTGTCCAAGTCTGGAGCGCGGTTTCCAGCAGTTCCACCCCCGTAGGGGCTGGAAAGCGTGCCTTTTCTGGCCCCCGTGCCTGCCCTGGCCCGATCGCCTTTTCTGGCCAACCGGCATCTGCTGAACTCAAAGCCTGTAGCCACTCCCGCACCGGCACATTCCCCGCCGCTTTCAATCCCGTTTCCGGGGCCTGGGTACTGGCCACTTTTCGGACTTGGGCGTCTGTGATCGTGCTCAGGACACCCCGCAGCAATTCCTGGGGTGCCGGTGGCAAATCCACAGCCAAGTGGGCATTCTTTGTCCCAGAATAGGTGCGGCAAACAGGTGGCATTTGCTTGGCAAACCGTTCCAGACGCTCCCGATCAGTGGCGCTGTCCAGCAGGGGCTGCCAGATGGCCACGGCGGAGCCATCCTCCCGCCGCAAAGCTGCCGGTAAAAACTTGCAGCGGGCCAGCAAATCCAGGCTCCACCTGGCCACATGCGACCAAAAGCGCAAATCCGTCCCCACAAATTTTTCATGGGAAGGGGCATCCGCCGCCCCCCCCGCGCCCAGGGGAAGCGCCTGCAAGAAATTCATCGCCTCTGGGGCGTCCAGACAGAGCCCCTCAACCAGCCACGGGTATAAATACGCAGGGGCAGAGCTTTCTTCTCCTGCCGGTGCGGCTGCGGAATGGGCGGGATACGGAGATCCGGGCGGTTCTGGGATGTAAGTCGGTAAGGCAATTTCCTGGGATTTCCACAAACTTGAGAGGGCAGTTTCTGGTTTGGCTTTTTGCTTTTTGCCTTTTTCCTTTTTGGGAACAGCACCAGCCGGCAGTGACCAACTCAAGTTGCCCTTAAGGGGGCCCTTAAGGGGGCCCGTTTGCTGCAAGGATTGGAGGAATTCCGCCAGCTCAGCCTGCGTCATCGCCAAAGGGTGGGGCTGCGCCCCCTGAAGCTGAGGGGTTTCAGAAGGCGTCACTCTCCGCCAGGTTTCTCCCCAAATAAACAGATAGCTCCCCTGAGTCTTAAGTCTCCAACTGCCGTGTAAAATTGCCATCGATAACTACTCTGAATTCGCTTGAAACCTTTCAAATTTTCCCCTTTCGCGGGACTCCAATCAACCGATGCGGGAATATCCCGCTACAGCTGGAACTCGTCCCTTCTCTTCCCAGGTTGCAGCTCAATTTTACCTTTCTCCCGGCACTTTCAGTCTCGGCTATCCTGCTAGCGCCCGCCACCCTTGCCCCTCAAGCCTATTGGGGGATATATTTTCTTTGTTACTAACCTCTTAATCATCACAAGATCAGGATATAGCCGCTCTCATTAATGTGTGAAATACAGTCCCTTCTTTTCCTTGGCGCACGGGCGCGTCGGGCGCGGTTTATTTCCAAACAAATTTCTCCCCTAACAATTAGAAAAACTATATAATAGAGAAAAGCCTTTTGTCGCCTCTCACCGGCACCCCTGCAGAAGCAGGCCCGCAGGAGTGGGGTGGGGAAAGGGCAGGCGATCTCGCTGTGCTGGTTAGGGCAAGCTGGCCAGAGGCTGTGGCCATTTTGACAGACCGGGATTTATTGTACAGCGGAAAGGGGGGGGAGGGAGAGGAGGGCGCAGCCTGCCGTGCCGGTGGGCGCGGTTTGGCGGGGGGTGCGATGCGTCTAAAAGCTGGGAGCGGGAGCCCTGTATTCAATGCTACGATTGCCTCAGGAAAGAATAGAGAAGGAAAAAGTACGGCATGAAAGAACTTAACAAGTCGATATCCTTTGACGGACGGGATATTCGGCTGAAAGTTGGCACGTTTGCGCCACAGGCGGGCGGTGCGGTGTTGATTGAGTCGGGAGACACAGCCGTTCTGGTGACGGCTACCCGGGCGGCGGCGAGAGAGGGGATCGATTTTCTGCCGCTGTTGGTGGACTATGAAGAAAGGCTGTACGCTGCCGGTCGGATTCCGGGAGGCTTCTTGCGGCGGGAAGGGCGTCCTCCGGAAAAAGTGATTCTCACCAGCCGGCTGATCGACCGGCCCCTGCGCCCCCTGTTTCCCCAGTGGCTGCGGGATGATATTCAAATTGTAGCGACAACGCTGTCGATGGACGAACTGGTGCCGCCGGATGTGCTGGCGGTGACGGGGGCTTCTGTGGCGGTGCTGCTGGCCAAAATCCCGTTTAATGGGCCAATGGCAGCGGTGCGGGTTGGGCTGTTGGGGGATGATTTTATTATCAACCCGACCTACGGCGAGATCGAAAAGGGTGACTTGGATCTGGTGGTGGCGGGTTCGCCGGATGGCGTGGTGATGGTGGAAGCCGGTGCCAACCAGCTGCCAGAGCGGGACATCATTGAGGCGATCGAGTTTGGCTACGAAGCGGCGAGCGATCTGATTCAAGCGCAGCGAGAGCTGATCGCAGATTTGGGCATCGAACTGGTTCACGAGGAGGCACCGCCAGTGGACGCGACGCTGGAGAATTTCATTCGTGAGCGCGTCGGCGAGCCGGTTAAAGGCATTTTATCTAAATTTGAGCTGGACAAAAATGCCCGCGACGCGGCTTTGGATGAGATTAAGGAAACGCTGGTAGGGGCGGCGATCGCAGAAATGCCAGAAGATCACCCGATCCGCGTCGCCGCCGCCGCCAACGGCAAAGCGGTGGACAATGTGTTCAAGGATGTGACGAAGAAGCTGATGCGCCGGCAAATCCTGGAAGATGGCGTGCGGGTGGACGGGCGGAAGCTGGATGAAGTGCGCCCTGTTTCCTGTATGGTCAGCCTTCTGCCCAAGCGGGTTCACGGCAGCGGTTTGTTTAACCGGGGGCAGACTCAGGTGCTGTCCGCTGTGACTTTGGGAACTCCGGGCGACGCCCAAGAACTGGCGGATGATTTGCACCCAGAGTATGAGAAGCGCTACCTGCACCACTACAATTTCCCGCCGTTCTCGGTGGGCGAAACTAAGCCGCTGCGAGCACCGGGACGCCGCGAAATCGGTCACGGGGCTTTGGCGGAACGGGCAATCCTGCCGATTCTGCCCCCGCAAGAAGAGTTCCCCTATGTGATTCGGGTGGTGTCGGAGGTTCTTTCGTCGAACGGTTCTACGTCGATGGGTTCGGTTTGCGGCTCGACTTTGGCTCTGATGGATGCCGGTGTGCCAATCTCCAAGCCGGTCAGCGGTGCGGCAATGGGTCTGATTAAGGAAGGGGATGAAGTCCGCATCCTGACGGACATTCAGGGGATTGAGGACTTTTTGGGCGACATGGACTTCAAGGTGGCCGGCACCGATAAGGGGGTGACGGCGCTGCAGATGGATATGAAGATTAGCGGTTTGTCTGTGGATATTATTGCTAAAGCCATCCATCAAGCCAAGCCGGCGCGGGCGCACATCCTGGAGAAAATGTTGGGCACGATTAGCAAGCCCCGTGCGGAACTCTCGCCTTTTGCCCCGCGCTTGCTGACGATTAAGATTGACCCAGAGTTGATTGGCACGATTATTGGGCCTGGGGGCAAGACGATTAAGGGGATTACTGAGGAAACCGGCGCTAAGATTGACATTGAGGACGACGGTACGGTTACTATCTCTGCCATAGACGCAGAAAAAGCCAAACGCGCCCGCACGATTATTCAGAATATGACGCGCAAGCTGAGTGCGGGAGATGTTTATGTCGGTCGGGTGACTCGGATTATCCCGATTGGGGCGTTTGTGGAATTTCTCCCCGGTAAGGAAGGGATGATTCACATTTCTCAGATTGCTGACTACCGGGTAGGGAAGGTGGAGGATGAGCTGTCTGTCGGCGATGAGGTGATTATTAAGGTGCGGGAAATTGACCAGAAAGGTCGGATTAATCTGACGCGCTTGGGCATCCACCCGGATGAGGCGGCGGCGGCAAAAGCGGCGGTTAAATAGCGCAACGCCTGCAATATGAGCCAAGTTAAGTGCCTTTAGGCTGCTATAAGTGGCTACTGCTATATGTATAGCAGTAGCCATATTGATTAGGACATTCATCTGTTCCCCTATCCGCGTCCATCTGTGTTCATCTGCGGTTTAAAATATGGAACCGCAGCCTGTAGCAACGGATAACGCAGATGTGGCACTGTCCTAACCTAAGTAAATCTTGCTATAATCGCCCACAGTCTGTAGGGGCGGCTGCATAGTGGCCCCCCCCGGTTTCTGTCGGCTTCACTTTTCTTTATAAACAGTCTCCGCATGGCCCCAGAAATGGGAAAGAATCACAGCAATGCCCAATGCCCAATACGATGATGCGATGATGCCAGCGTGATGCCCAAGAAAAATTTCAATCATTTTTCTACTGTGCAACGCCAAAATCCCAGCCCAGGAATTTAGCAATCTGAGCGGAGAGATTAATCGCGTCGAAGGGTTTGGCTATTGCACCGGCAATTTTATACTTCCGCAGAATTTGCGGATCGATCCACCGCGCGTTACCAGTCAGCAGCACCACAGGAATATCTTGAGTGTCTGGATTCTTTCTGAGTCGCTCCAAAAACGTAAAACCGTCCATCTCTGGCATTGAGATATCCATTACAATGGCATCTGGACGTTCGTCCGCCGCTCTCCGCAATCCTTCTAAGGGAGAATTGACGGTAAACACATCCCAACCGCCTAAATCCGACAGACAGAGTTTCACGATCTCGCAGATGTACCTTTCATCGTCGATAACTAATATCGTTTGAACCGTCATTCTGAACCGCTGTAAAGTCTTCATTTTATGATTTTAAATCATCAACTTTTTAGGCTCTGGTAACTCGCGTTCGCGCCGGAGAAGGACGACACTTGAACGTCCCATATCGACCCTAACCTTATATTGTGTAATGGAGCGTTGCTTGAGCAGCCTACATTTCAAAACATTATCCTTGAATTCCGCACAAACGCTTTCAGGATGAACCGGATAGGGCAGGGGAATTAAACTTTGAAATTGCCCGGGATGAAAATAACCTTCCACTTCCCCTTTTTCAGGCCATTTTCCCCGCAGCGGTTTCCTGAGTTAATTCAACATCTAGCGTTTGGCCGTCAGCATCAGGAATGTGGACTTCGAGTAAAACTTCATTCTTGGTTTCGTGAATGGCAATCGCAGCCACCGCTACCTCATCTGTGTGGCCAATCCAGAAAGTCGATTGCTGGCAATCTTCCAGGAAGCTGGCCAATGAATTCTGCATGAATTGGGTGAGTTCGTTTAAGCTTTGCAGCGCCGTCCAGTAAATAGAGTGCATGAGTGAATAAGTCAAATAGCTTCGGGAGGGGGTACTTAAGGGCGTTACAGACCAAAAAGATGATTTTCAGCTGTTAGGCTAATAATGCTGCTTGGCAGCCCTTTGGAGGCAGTCGCGACGATCTGCGCACACCACCACCAATGAAAACTCGCGCTTCGGGCGGCGGAGATCCAGTAGGGCGTGCAGCCCAACTACGAACCTTTTC
>JALOOK010000164.1 GCA_025454445.1 Oscillatoria sp. Prado101
GTCATACCGCGCCAGTAGCTCTCGCCACTGTTCCATTGACATCCACGTTGGTTTCTCCACTCCTACTTTTTTCTTGCCTGGGTCTTTCACTGGTGCGACTCCCGGTAATTGCCTGAAGGTTTTCTCAATCAATTCACTGCGGCTGGTTGCCGTAGCTTCAGCCAGTTCGTCAATCTTTTGCACGACCTCTGGGGTCAAGGCCACGTTGACTCGTTCTTTCTTCTGCCCGTAGGCACGTTTAGCTGCCCTCCGCCTCTTTTCTCCCTGACTCATTATTATACACAACTCTGTATTGTAAGTGTGTAACTATCTTATCACATTTTTTTCAGGCGACAAGGCTCTTTGCTAGAAAAGCTCTTAAATTGTGTAATTACCAGAGGGGCGGGGGTGAGCCGAGGTACGCAGAGGGCCACCCTGCCGCCCGAGGGGCTGATATAAAGACTAATAACCCGGATAAAACTTCTTTGACTTCGCTGAGTAGACCCAGCTAATACCGTCTGGGTCTTTGCTGCGACTCCACTGGGCAAACTCTGACTCAGACTTTTTATCGCGATATCTGTAGAAGCTAGTTGTAGGGACTCCTAATCTCTGACTGAGCGCCTTACCTGATAGTGGCTGAATCTTGGTACTGTCTCCCTGATTGTCAGATGGATGAAGCAGGTTGGCTGAATCAGTAGCGCTCGTACTTCCTGACTCATCCACACTTTGTAATTTAGTCGCAGAGTGGGTATATGGCTCTGCTCTTACTTCCGCAGCTATCGGCTGGCTGGGCACGACACGCTGGTCTTTCGGAGCCTGCTCCGAACAGCCAAGGCCATTTCGAGCGGGGTAGGAATTGTTTCCTATATGTAGCAGTGCTTCTAGGATATCCGGACAGGTTTCCACAACAAACTGGTGGGAAATCTCAAGTTTCAACCACTTATCGAAAGGCAGTTTGAATCTGTGTTCAAAGTAGTCTTTGAATGAATCGTAGGTTTTGTTACCTTCCATCCAGTGTGGAAGTTTGTACATCTCCTTTCCTTTAATTAAGCTCAGAAGCTGGTAACAGACAACCCAAGCTGTATCAAGGCTTTGGGCGCACAGACCTATCCACTTATCCGCAAAAGCAGCCCTTGCTTCATCCGTGTTCAGCGCGTAAAAGCGATTGAACACATAGGTGACATTGGCCGCCGGTTCCCAACCTGGATATATGGAGGCAGCTTCACCGCGCCCGTATGTGGCATTGTGCGGCTTTGTCGATGGTTGGATTGGTTTCAGCGACTTAACCCGTTTTGTTGTGGCATTAGAGGCAGTTTCTATTTGCTCCAGCCTCTGGCTAACTGCTGATAACTGATGATAAAGCGCAAATAACTGATCCGTATGATCACTAACAGTTTTTTCGAGTTCTCTTATCCTGGTGCTGTCTGCTTCAGGTCTGCCTGACGCTGGTTGCAACTGGAAATATTCCTCCAGTACAGCAGTCACAGCCTGGGAAACTGACTTAAGACCATGAGTGTCCTTAAACTCTATTAACCGCTCATAAACAGGCTGAGGTACATATCCTACAACCTGGGGATTCTCTGTAGCCATAGCTTTATCCTTGATAGTTTAGTGGTGTAATAATCTTAGTGTAACATTAGTGCCCTACTGGTGCCCCACTAAATGAACCAATAGTGGTTCACGGTCTAGAATGTCTGATTCACCGAGACTTCCGCTTGTAGATGCAGTCAATAAAATCCCGGCACTGGCGTGGTTCTACTTTGGCTGGCGCTAACTAGGGGAGGACTTACGCAGTCTGCCCACATACAGTCTACCTTGTGTTGAATTAAAAATCAACTAGGGTGCGACCACATACCTCCTCCCTTAAGCCAGCTGGCCACACTGGCGGGAGCGCAGCACGAGCGGGACAGCCCATCTCCTCCCCCCCACCGGCAACCGGCAGTTATGTCCTTGCGAGCGTGGGACGCCGGCTCTAATTCAGGTTTGAGGGCACCTTCCAGGGTGATATACCCATCCCTGATTGCCATACATATCCGCACTAGATGAAGCGCGTAGATCATGTCATCCTTGGGAAATTCCCATCGGGCAATTTGAGATAGGGACGCCAGATCAGCTTGGGAAAGGTGCACCTCTTAGGCAACCCTCTCATATTCAAAATAACGCATATAACCCGAAAGCGCTTAGACCAATAGCCCGCACCGGCGGGCGAAAGTTTGTCGCAATATCTAGCTCCCGGAAACTAACGCAACCTCTCTAATTGTGCTAGCACCCGCTCCATGTGCTGGCGAAGCTCAAGATTCTTTTCCTTTTTTATCGCCCTCTTTAAGTAAGGTATGGCGTGCGGATCGTCCAAAGAAGCCAAACCCAAAACCCCAGCATCCCGCACAGTCGCTGAGGAGCACTTGAGACTTCTCTCAAGCAACCACAACCGCTCGCGATAGATTTCTGGGTGGTCTGTACGACCCAACCAGCGTAAAATTTCAGCGGCCATTTCGGCCTTTATGTTCTCACAGGTGATCAAGAAAATCAGTAAATCTACGACATCAATGCCATATTTTTGCAAACTATAGGCAAGGTTATTCGACAACTCGCTCGCCGGCTTCAAAGTTCTCTGTCTGTGCTGCCTCCAAAAATTTACTCATTTCTGCGTAGAGGTCTGCAATTATTTGGCCAGTCAAAAAATCAATTGCTGTTCCGGCTGCACCGGCATCCTCCCACCTCGATGTGATTTTGCTAGTAGGAACAGCGGTATCCGTTCTTCTAAATAGGCTCATCGAATATCCCCCTCTGTTGCAATTTCCTTACCCATGTCAACTAATTCTTGGAATAGCTGAGCGAGTTGCTTCCCAGGAATCTCATCTTCAAAATCCAGGGCTGTGTTTATATCTAACTCCAACCGGCAAGCCCAATACGACAAAGACGGACGGATTTTACCCCGCCCCAACAGCTCCTCATCCTGTATGCGTAAGAACTTTTTCCAAGTAATAGCAGACCACTGAGAGAGCCGGTTTATCTTCATCCCGCTGATTCCTGACGCTGACTCGTTCGGGCGATTAATTTTATACAAAAAATCAGAGCCGTTCTCAATATCCAATTGTTGCGCCCAAGGAAGATAGGCGGAGATTTGTTGGCAAACAGCCTGTTTATTTTCCAGAGGCTGTACCAAACTGGTGCCAAAAGCCAGTCGCAGGATTGGCGGACTCGTCTCAAGCCAAGGAAGCATCAATTTAAGAAAAGAAGAGAGTGAGTCTGGAAAGGATTTTTTTGAAAACAGAGGAACAGTTAGCTCTCGCTCGCCAACAAGTGTGAATACCCAGTCAAGCCGAGTCGGCTGGACATTTAAAATTAAATTTCCTTCTTGGAACCCGCCTCTCTCCTGATATCCTGCCAGTGTCGGATACTGAATCTTACTATCTGGGGAAATCCCCACCAACTTCGCCCACACATTTCGTTGAGGAATCTGGGCAGCTGGACTGAGAAGAGCCGTTAATCTTAGGTTTTCAACCCGCCACGCTGTGATAGGCGGAAGATTCGCAACGCTTTCCTGAGACATGTATTTCCCTAACCCAACATAATAACAACTGGAAGGAATGGGATGATTTTTGGCTTGGCCAATACGCTCCGCCCACCCATGCCAGCTCCGTCTCGCTGACGGATGCAGCTATTGCAACTCAACACTCACCCCGATAGCAAGCAACAGGTGCGTTCTGCTTGCGAAACCCACCCTACTGCTGAATTTTGTCAGAGGGCGTTGCCGGTGGGGCTACAGAGGGAGCCGGTGAGCGACCCCTTTCGGGGGTAGGTATTTTAGAAGTTGTCTGTCGGTAGCATTACGGGAAGGGCGAAGCATGAGCGTGCTAGCTGCTTACGCAGCCGCTTCGCTAACGCAGCGGCTGCATGCGCTCTTGAGCACGGCTAACGCCTACAGCAGCTATGTCATCTTTTCACGCTCGTCGCACAAATAGTCGCGCTCATGCTTCGCCCCTACAAAGTCTTCTGTAGGGGCGTGCTTCGCAGCGGCTGCGTGACTCAGCTAGCATTGGCGCGAGGATATTTACGACTGCGCCCGATATAACGCTATCGCCAATGCGAAAGCCCGAACGATGCGGGAAAGAGAAAAAACCTACCCTTGTAAGGTGAGCTAACCTTTCCCACCGGCAACCGGCAGTTATGTCCTCGCGAGCGTGGGAAGCCGGCTCTAATTCAGGTTTGAGGGCACCTTCCAGGGTAATATAGCGGTTTTCAACTTGTAAGGGTAGAGTTCTGGTTTGAAAATGGTATGCCCGCCCTCTACTGGTGTGGAACGCCCAGTCGCGTCTCTACATTTTTCTTGTAGATCCGCGATAAATCGCGGCTCTCTAAAATAAATTTATAGCCATAATTACGGTGCGTTCCGCAAGCGGAACGCTACAAAGCTCAAAGCCGCGTCTCCCCCCGCTCCAACCTGTCCAGCAAATCCTCAGCAACCCGCATCCAATCCTCCCGCAAGCGAGCATCTTCTCGCTTATCACTCAAAGCACGCCCCTTTAATTCCGGGTGTTTAGCATAAAACAGCTTATCCACCTTCGGATAAAACACCGCCTTATCAATTTTCAACTTCTTGCGGCGCTCGCCAATTTTTTCCTGACGAGCCAACTCCGTCTTGTTCACGGATGTTCCCGCTGGCACCGGCGTATTTGGCAACTTTGGGATTTCCGGCAACTTCGGCAGTTCCGGCAACTTCGGCAGTTCCGGCAACTTGACCAGAGAAACAATTGATTGCAGCAAAAACGCAATAATAATTCCAGGCACCATAACTACCGCAATCCCTTTGGCAAACGATCCTCGCTGACGCCAAATCAGCTGGCTGTTGCCGATCCCGCTCGAATTAGGAACATTCCGCCCCAGTGCGCGAGCGACAATTTGCGTAGCTATCACCGAAATGCTGGGATTTGCCGGCTGGTTCGCCTGCTTGGGATTGACCGGCTGAGTGGGTTGAGGAGCCTGTGGGGTGTAGTACACTGGAGTCGGAGTGGGATTAACCGGCACAAAAGGTGAAGCAGCAGCGCTGTAATTTCCCCCCGGCAAAGCCTGCATAACTTCCCTAGCAGACTGGTAGCGATCGCGGGGGCGGTACGATAGCATTCTATCGAGCACCGCACCTAACTGGGAACTGACACTCACCTCCTTCCGCCAGCGCCAACTCGCATTAACACTGTCGTACAAATCCTTAGGCTGTTTCCCGCTGAGCAACACCAAAACCGTCACCGCCAGAGCGTACAAATCGCTGCTAGGAAAAGCCTTTCCCTGACGCATCTGCTCATCTGGGGCGTAGCCCTCCTTGCCCACCGAAGTGCCGGCGGGCTGCTGCGTGTACTGCGAAAGGGCGTTAGCCGCTATCTGCTTTACCGCACCAAAATCAATCAAAACCGGCAGCCCGTCTGCAGTCCGCAAAATCAAATTGTCCGGCGAAATATCTCGGTGGACGACATCCTGCGAGTGGACGTACTCCAACACCGGCAAAAGCTGGAACAGCAGCTGAATCACTTCTGTTTCGCTCAAGCGCTTGCGGGACTTGAGAAGCTGGTAGTAGGTTGGCCCCTCCACATAGTCCTGCACCAAGAACAGCGATTCCCGACTGGCATTTCTCACCCGGATCAGCTCGCGAAAGCGGGGCACTTGGGGGTGCTGCAGCTTGTAGAGCATGCCGGCTTCCCGCTCAAAAAGCTCTTGAGCTTTTCGCAACTCATTTCCCCCTTTAACCTGGGGGGCAAATTCCTTGAGCACACAAGACTCGTTGAACCGATTTTTATCTTCAGCCAGGTAAGTGCGCCCAAAACCGCCATGCCCCAATTCACGGACAATCCGATAGCGATTCTCTAAAATTGAGCCGGCAACAAGAGCAGAGTTGTTGGTCATATATAACCCAGCACTTTTCGATTCAGGGAGTGCGGTGCGGAACTGTAAAGTTAAGACTTACTTTATTGTAACCTACTTGTTTCAATCTATATCCGATCTGCTAGCCAGCTGTCAAATTGGCACCCTCCCCCCATCTCCGCCGGCTGCCCCACACGCCCGCCCGCAAGTTGCCCAGTCCGCTGCCGCCGGCACTTCCCCAAGCCGCCCCACCCCCGCGCCCTCTCCCACACAGCCCTCCCCAAAATCTTGACAAATGTCACTGCCTGCTGTATATCCATTTTTGGGGTTACTATTGACAGCTCCTGTCTCCCGCACCGAAAATGGCCGGTTCGAGGATTGTTGCAAAATATTACGCACCCCGGTATCCTTTTACGAAATGTAAATCACCGGGCCGGTGCGAGGCAAAGGCCAAAGCGACCTGCTCTCATCGGCTGTAGTATGGTTTCCTGGTTCCCTCAAGCTCCGCTTGGCGGCATACGCCCTGAAATCCATACCTGCTTAAGCTCAGAGACTAGCTGTCAAACCCGGGTTCTAGTATTATATATGTAATATAAAGCTCAACTGTAAATCTATAGGCCGGAAACGGCAAGGGGGGTGAAGCCAGTGACGACAACACTCAAGCATCACGATAATCCTATAGTTGATATAGCGGAGGGAGTCTTCTTTCCCACCGCAATCCCCAGCGCCAACCTGCCCGCACTGAGATCCGGGTTTGCCGGCTATCCTGCCAACCCCCGCTGGAACGCTGTTAAGTTTCACGCCTGGAAAACAGGGCGTCAGCTGCGAGAAGCATACGGCTGCGGCGAGATGGTGGTGCGTTCCAGTGACTCAATGCTGGTGGCGGCGCACAACCAGGAGTGCGCCACCGAAAGCGCCCCCAAATCCAATTTACCAGGCAGCCGGCTGTTCCTGAATCTCTGGTTTGTGCCCAGACAGGCTGAACTTACATAGAAAATGTCAGCTGAAGTTGAACCGGGCGGTGGAAACTGTTCCCAGTTGTGGATCTGTAGGGTAGGCCCCCCGTGGCCGCCCTGACACAGATGGCCAGCTCCGGAGAGCGGGCATCCCCACTAACCTCTAGCAAAGGCGGCACCCAGATTTGAACTGGGGAATCGGGGTTTTGCAGACCCCTGCCTTACCACTTGGCTATGCCGCCAGAGTTTATTGCTCGGAACATCTTTGATTATAGCAACTTTCCACCATTGCGCAACAAGCCGGCGTGAAATTATCTGGAAAATTTGGAAAATTTTTAGGCAAATTTTTGCCGTGCCGGTTGGGCCACTTGTGAGCTACCCGCCGGCGCTCATGCCGGTGCGGGGGGTGCCGGTGGGGCTACAGGAGGCCCCAGAAACCCGGTTTCTTAAAGAAACCGGGTTTCTCAGTAGGGGCACCGGCTTCGGCGATTGCGCCAGTGGGTCACGGCAGTTCGCAAGCGCACCGGCAGCCAGCTGTCATATTGCGGGTAAACCGGCAAGCGCCGCACCAGATGCCAAGATGCCGGTTGGAGAATTTCTGCCAGCGCCCGGTAATGGGGGTGGGGGTAATCGGGATTCACCTCATCGCGTAGGCCAATGCCGCCCAAATCTCGGCCACCGGCCTGCAAGCAAGCCAGCAATAACTCCGGTTGCTGGACTAAATTCGGTGGGATTTGCAGGGTTATTGCCGGTGGCAGAATCTGGCGGGCGAGGGCCACAACTTCTGGCAGCTGTTCGGGGCTAAAAGCCGACCCCTTGGAAATCTGCTGGCTTCCGGGACTGTGGGGTTGCAGGATAACTTCTTGAATGTGACCCCACCGGCAGTGAATCGAGGCAATCGCTTCCAAGGTGTCCCGCCAGTCGTCGGGAGTCTCCCCAATTCCCAATAATAGGCCGGTGGTGAAGGGAATCTGGAGCTGGCCCGCCCATTCCAGCTGTTGCAGCCGGCGTTCTGGGACTTTGCTCGGGGCGTGCCGGTGAACCGTTTCCAGCAGTTTCGGCGTCAGCTGTTCCAACATCAGCCCCATCGAAACATTCACCTCTTTCAGGAGGGCCATTTCCTCAAAACTCAGAGGGCCGGCATTGGTGTGGGGCAGAAATCCCAGAGACAGCGCCAGGGAGCACAGATCGTAAATGCGCTGGAACCAGGCAGTACGCCGGGGACTTTGGGGGTGCACCTCCCCGCTGAGGATGAGGATTTCGATCGTGCCGGTGCCTTGGAGCGCCTGCAGCTGCTTTTCTGCATGGGCCAATTCCATCCAGGGACTTTTGCCCGGTGCGGTGCGGAAGTTGCAATAGGTGCAGCGGTTAAAGCACTCGTATGTGGGAACCAGGGTGTGAGCGGGACTGTAGGTGACGGTGCGGGACATGGATTGAGGCATGGGAGATTGGGGATTGGGCGGGGGGCGATGGGGCGGGGGGCGATGGGGCATTGGCCATCTGCGCCTAGGGCCATGAGCAGAGGGCCATCGGTCTAGTTCCGAGCTGCATCCCTTGAGTTACGAGCTGGATCGGTCGAGATCCAAGCTCCATCCGACAACCTATAAGAAAACCTAATCACTGTCATAAATAAAAAATTTCGCTCTACCCCTTTACAAACCTTAACAAGGTGTGTAATGATGTAATCACGGTAGAGAAAACACTACCGTGAACCTTGATAAATAAATAACGGACTCATAAATCAATGACCACCACCTTACAGCGTCGCGAAAGCGCCAACGTTTGGGAACGGTTCTGCAGCTGGGTCACCAGCACCGAAAACCGCATCTAT
>JALOOK010000165.1 GCA_025454445.1 Oscillatoria sp. Prado101
ACAGCAACAGTTCTATCTGCTCTCGGCTGTCATCGGCTGGCACCGGCACCCCTTCTAGAATTTGCTGGTAAATGCCTAGCAAGCGACCGGCGCGTTGCTGGTTTCTGGTGATGCGGTCGCGGATCGTCCTTAAATGCTCCGGGTCATCCTGAGACTCCCACTTGTGCGCCACGCGGTTTCGCACAATTAAGTCCACCCAAAATGCCTCTTCCCCCAGAGAGATTTGCGCAAAATCTTCCCCACCGGCTGCTTTCTTTTCGGCTAGCTTCACCAGCAAATCGCACAATTTTTGCGTTAGAAATGGCTGCCCGTCCGTCCACTTCAATATCTCTTTTATCGCCACCGCCGGCTGGCCTACTTTTCCTTCTAACCCTTTCGCGAGCACAGAGGCTTCCCGCTCCTGAAATCCGTGCAGTTCTATCGCTCTGCCAATATTAAACGGCGTGCGGGTTTTATCGGCAATTAAATCGCTGGGAGTGGCCACGCCGAAAAGGGCGAAGGTGATGCGCCGGTAGTTGGGGTTAATCGCTCTCTGATTGTAGCAGTAGCGAATCAAGGCAAAAAAATCGTCCGTGGCAAAGTCCAAGTTGAAAAGGCTGTCAATTTCATCAATAAAAATCACCAGCCGGTCATCAGGGAAATGTCCCCCTAGCAAGTCAGCAATAAACCGGCTCATCATCTGAATGTCAGAAAAGTCCGCTTCTTGCCCCTCCCCCGCTCCAAAATTAAGGTCTGACAGCAAGTTAAACCCCAGCCACAGGTCATAGAGGATGCCTTTATACCACTGAGAGGGGGTAATGTTCTCAGTGCCAATATTCGTCATGTCGATCGCCGCGCAGCGGTAGCCTTCTCCCTCCAAGCGGTGCATCGTTCTGACCAGGAGGGAAGATTTTCCCATTTGCCGGCAGTTGAAAACATAGCAAAATTCACCCGCAATTAAGCCTTCGTAGAGTTCCGAGTCTGCTTGGCGGACAACATAGTAAGGGTCGTCATTGGTTAAGCTGCCCCCGATTTGATATGTAGCTGCTGTCATCGGCTGTCAATCCATTAATCCGTAATCTAAAACTGAGCTTACCGCCACGCGATCGCGCCCTTTTATTTTTGCTTCAGAAAGCGCCTCCTCAGCCGCCCGCACCAAAGTAGCGGCAGAGCTTTCAGCGCTGGGAATCGTGCAAGCCACTGCTATACTAACTGTTACCACAGAAGCGGGCATCCCGTCAACTTGGGAATTCTCGCAAGTTAGAGCCATCTAGGAATTGCTCCGCAAAATACAGGCGGTACAGCTTGCACGCCGGCGTGCAGAGTCCGTCCTCCAAATTGACCAGGCCCATGCTGTCTAATTTGTGGGCCAGCAGGGACGATAACTTCACCCCCCTGTCCGCAGAAATTACTTCTTTAAAACCGGCAGTCAGTTCCGGTTCTTCTTGCAGGGCTACTAACAGGCTCCGCAAGTGGTCGCTGTAAATTACCCCCGCCGCAGCCGGCTGTTTCAAGAGCTGATTGAATCCCACATCTCCCCGACAGAACGAGTAGAGAGCGAGCCGCACCAGGTAGGGATTGCCCCCGACCATTTCCCTGAGCTGCTTGGCGGCTTTTGAGTCTGTCCAGTCGAGCCCGTACCGCTGAGCTAAAGTTTGCACTTGCTCCACAGTAAACGCCGGCAACTTCAGCACCACCCCGACGTTAAAGGGAGATTGGTTGAGGTTTAGGGGAATGTATATTTCTGTCGAGTAAACGACGACTAGCCGCAGGTTTTGCCAGACCTGAACTCGTTTGGCCTGTTCGTGCCAGTACCGCAGCATTGGCAGAAAATCTTTGGCAATTTCGGGATATTCAAAAACTCGATTGACCTCATTCAAGGTCAAAACAACCGGCGCTTGACTTGACGCCAGCAAATATTTTTGGAAATAGATGGTGCAGCTGACTTTGCTGCCAATCTCTTGCTTCCAATAAGCGTCCAGTTTTTCTTCCAGCCCCAACTCTTCGCTGACATTTGCGCAAAACCAGCGCAAAAATGCGTTGAGGCTGGCAAAAACTCCGGCGTCGGCTTGCTGGAAGTCCACGCTCGCCGTGCGGTAGCCCAGAGAGGCGGCGCGTTCGAGAATGCGCAGATTCAGCGAGCTTTTCCCCATTTTTCTGGGAGCTTTGATTCTGAGGACACACCCCGGCTGAGTAATTGCCGAGTAGGCCAGTTCTTCTATAGGGGGGCGCTCGATATAAAATTTGGAGTCCAGCGCCACCGGCCCGCTGGGAAATTCCAGGGTGGGGGGCGCTAGAGTTGAACCCATTTTTTGGCTGCGGTCTTGCTGGATTAATTGCTGTTGGGCTTTAGTCAGTTGGCGAGACTCTAGGGTGGAGCGCAAATTGAGTTTAGCGATCGGTTCTCCCCAAAAGTCGCTCAGTTTAGACCACAACTCACCGCTAATTTTCCGCAAATAGTCTTCTGCATAGTGCTTTTCAGCCGCCATGCTGCTGTAGGTTTTGTTTTCCCAAGCCGAGCGCAGCAGCCATTCTTGCACGGGAGTCAAGGGTTTGGGCTGGCTGGCGTTCAGGAGTTCGATGAGTTGCTCTACCGTCATTTTCTTCTCACTTGGAAAGTTTTCCTATTGGCCACTTCGCGGCGCTAGCAGTCCAGTAGCAAGTCTCTTTCAATACACTGTCGTTTTGCCTAAATTGTTCCCACAGCGAGCGTGAAATTATCGCTACCAGGCGGGAACTTGGGAGCTGCGGAAATCTATTCAGCAACTTGACGGGGTGCCACCGAACGCGGGCATGTGGGGCAGCAATTAAGACAGCTTGCAGCTATCAATCACTGCCGGAGTGCGCTTGTGCGGATAGCAGGATTATACAGCAGGCAGCCAATAGCCTGTTTGTTAGCGCAAATTGTATCACAAACTTGCAGACCAGTAGGGTGCGTTACTCCGGAACGCTACTGACAGAATGGCCACATTAAAGCCCCGACTCCCTTTCCACCCCAAGCTCCCCTATAAGGGAAAGGGGGAGAGAGAAAAGTCAATCCCCTCTAAGATTTATAGCGGTTTTCATCCGAGGTGAGGTACTGAGAAACCCGGTTTCTTAAAGAAACCGGGTTTCTGGCATGTACTTCATCCAACTGAAAACCGCTATAACTCCTCCGGAGCGGGGTGCGAGCGGGGGGGACATTTGGTTCCTCTTCCAGCAGGGAGTGATGCCGGCAAGCGCCGAGAAAATGTATTGTTTTGTTAAGCCAATCTAAAACCCCAATCACAAATTGGAATAAATTCACTACAATTAACTGCGGTTTTTGCCCAACAGTCTCCCCACAGTTGCTCTGCCAAAAATCCAGCGACTATGCCGCCCTTCCGCACGCTCCAGCCGCTGTTTTAAACTATTTTGTAAACGCACCTTAGACCGGTTAGTGAGAGACATCGGGACTATTTCATCAACAGGCTCGTCCAAAGATCCAGATTGCCACCACGCCGTCACCAAACCGCCGGCTAAGCCTCCGATCAGCCCATAGCAGGCACTCCACTCGATGCGATAGCCGAGCAAAAAAAAGCAGACTGTAAAACCCATTCCAATTTTCAGCCCTGCCGAAAACCCCCTTGAGAATCCGGAGGATTTTTGATCGGCGCTATCCTTATTTTCCATAAACTTTTACCCAAATAATTGTTATTGCAGTAGCCAAATGGGCAGGTGAGACGCCTGCCCTACGGATATCCTTCAATGTTTCGCACAGGATGCCGGTGCGTTCCGCCCCGGGGCGCAGCCTGCTTGCAGGGAGTGCGGGGGGGAGGCGGAACGCACCCTACATCTATAATTGTGCTTCAATCTCTTTCCCAGTGTCTACAGTTCTCACATAAACTTGCTCAGCTTCTGTGAAAGGTTCAGCACCGGCAAGCTGCGCGGCGAGCAAATCAGCGGTGGCGTCAGCAATATCCCCCGTGCGCCGGTGCAGCCTGTCGCGCAACACTTCCACCGGCGCAGTGCAGTGGATAATTTGTAAAGGCAACTGCCTATCCTCAGCGAGCGCAATCGCATCCCGCCGCAACACCTGCCGGTCGTATTTCGCATCCAAAATCACCTGCCAGCCTTCCTCTGCTAGCATAACACCCAATTGCAGCAGCCGGTGATAAGTCCTCTGAGTCATTTCAGCCGTGTAAATCTCCTCCCCACCCCGCTGATTCAGGGGAATCCCAGCTAAATGCTTGCGCACCGCATCCGAGCGAATGTGAATCGCCCCCAGCCGTCTCGCCAATTTTCTCGCCACCGTACTTTTGCCCGAACCCGACAAACCAGACATCAAAATTAGCTTTCCAGTGCGCGGCTGAGTGTACTGCCAAGCCAGCCGGTAATAGTGAGCCGCTGTTTGGTGCGCCTTCGCCTTTTCTTCCGCAGAGACACCCGCATCATCCAGCAGCAAAGAACTCACCTTCCCCCGCACATAAGCTTGCCTGGTTAAATACAGCGGCAGCACTTGCAACCCCTCCCAGTCGCCAGTGTGTTCAAGATAGGTGTTCAAAAAAGCATTAGCTAAATCTACCCGCCCCCGACCCTGCAAATCCATCACCGTGAAACCGACATCGTACATAACATCAACAAAGCGAAATTCATCCTTGAATTCAATGCAGTCAAACAGCAGGATTTCGTCCCCACACAGAGCTATATTCCTCAGGTGCAAATCACCGTGGCATCCCCGAATTATCTGGCTTTGGATTCTGCTTAATAACTGCTCCTGCCGCTGCGCAAAGAACTTATCAGTGTATTGCTTTGTCTCCTCGAACTGCTCCCTCGTTTGCGGACCGCCGATATATTTCTTGCTCAGCTCATAGTTTTGCTCCACGGTTTTCCGAATCTGGGAGACTTCGCCAAAAGTGAGAATCCACTCACTCACCGGCGCTTCCGTGTGGAATTTCGCCACAACCCGCCCCAGTTCCTCCAGATGCTTCTCCGTTAACCCTCCCCCCTCCAACATATTAACAAACAGAGCATCCTGCGGAAACTGAAGCATTTTCACCGCATATTCCACCCGCTCCCCCTCCCCTCCCAACTTAAATCCCTCCCCCGCCCGCGTCACCGGCACAACCTCCAAGTATAACCCCGGTGCGCCAAGCTGATTCATCTGCAACTCTCGCTCGCAAAAATACTGCCGCTTCCCCAGCGTCGAGTAATCCAGAAACCCCAAATTCACCGGCTTCTTCACCTTATAAACATAATCCCCCGTCAGCAGCACAAAAGAAATGTGAGTTTGAATCAGCTCAACCGGCACCCGCACCGGATGCGGATAGAACCCCGGCTGCAACATCTCCTCAATTAAACCAGGCAGAGAACCTTCCGCCATAAAATTACCTCTTACTTACAAAACTTAACCTATAACTTCCCCCCAGACAGACCCGCCCTCACCGTCATCTCTTCTTGGCGCTCTCTTCTTGGCGCTCAGGTGCGTCTTGGCGGTTCACCATATAATTAGACTCAAACCTAAACCCCCATGCTCCCCAAAACTTACAAAACTTAAACTTTTCCCCACCTCCAGACAGGCCAGCCCTCGCCAGAATCTCGTCTTGGCGCTCCTTAACGGGGGCGGTTCATTATATAGCAAGTCTAAATGATTGGCGCAACCGCGCTTTGGCCCAGAACCCCGGTTTCTTAAAGAAACCGGGGTTCTGAAATTTACACGAAGGATTTAGACGCGCTATATAATTATCCTAAAACAGAAACCCTTATGACAGACAAGCTCAAACATCCCAGACCCGTCGATGTATTTGGAGTCGGCAACGCCCTAGTAGACATACTGGCATTTGTGGAAGACGATTTTGTGCGCGAGCACGCCTTGAATCGGGGTGCCATGACCCTGATGGACGCCGAAAAGCAGGGCGGACTTTTGGTGACTCTGGAACACACGCCGGTGCAGCTGCGTTCCGGGGGTTCAGCAGCTAATACCATGATAGCCCTAGCGCAGAGTGGCGGAAACGGCTTTTATTCCGGCAAAGTTGCCCGGGATACCAACGGTGAATTTTACCGGCAAGACATGCTGCAAGCCGGCATTCACTTTGACGTGCACCCCGCACCGGAAACCGGCGGGCCCACCGGCACCTGTCTAGTGCTGACCACTCCCGATGCGGAGCGAACCATGTGTACCCATCTGGGAGTTTCCACAACCCTAGCAGCCACGGATATTGATACAGATCGGCTCAGCCGGTGCAAATACAGCTATGTGGAGGGCTACCTCTGGGACGCGCCCGATCCTCGAAAAGCTTCTATTGAGACAATGGAGCAGTCGAGGAGCAACGGAGTCAAGGTTTCCTTCACCTTTTCTGACAGCTTCCTGGTGGATCGGTTTGCGGGCGATTTCCACAGTTTGGTTTCAGAATACTGCGATGTGGTTTTCTGCAATGCCGATGAGGTGCGCCGGTTTTGCCAGGAAGAATCGCTGCCAGAGTGCGCTCGCCAATTGGGCGAGATTGTGGATCTGGCGTTTATCACCGCCGGCGCGAAAGGCTGTTTAGTAGCAGAAAACAAACAAATCGCCGAAGTGCCAGGATTTCCGGTGCAGCCTCTCGATACGGTTGGCGCGGGAGATGCCTTTGCCGGTGGGGTGCTCTACGGACTCACTCACGGTTTGAGCGCCAAACAAGCCGCCCGCTGGGGCAATTTCCTGGCGTCTCGCGTGGTGGGGATTCACGGTCCGCGTCTGGAGGAATCTTACGCCCACCGGCTTGAGGAAGTGATTGCCAGCTATTAAGCAGTTACGCTAATAATGCTGCTTATGGTCGAGAGGAGGCTCTGACTTGAAAATGTTTGTAGTTGGGCTTTAGCCCTACCGGAGCTCTCGCTGCCGGCCAAGTTTTCATTGGTGGCGGTGTGCGCAGTTGATCGTGACTGTCTCCTTCAGGCGCGTTCCCAGGCTCTGCCTGGGAACGAGAAAAACGAGAAAAAACCCATCTCTTTCTCCCCCTCCCCGAAAAGCGGGGAGGGGGTTGGGGGGTGGGGTTCTTAATCCGGTGGAATAAGCAACGCCTTCACTCAGGCTCTCAAATCGCTCAATCTCAAGCCGATGCGGCAGCTCCCTCTGGAGCCTCGCCAGAAGGAAGGACAACACTGACAACCACTTGTCCCGGATCTGCGAGGGCGACTACTCCTTCCGGCAAAACGAGCTCACTGATGTGCACGGCACCGCCCCGGTGCAGCTCAGAAACATTGACGTCAATCTTTTCGGGAATGCTGTCCGGCTTGCACCTGACTGTCAGTTCCGTCATCACAGGGTCTAAGATACCGCCCTCTAGCTTGACACCAGCCGCCTCACCCACAAAATTCAGCGCCACTTGAACTTCCACGCTTTCTTGAGCCGAGATGGCGAAAAAGCTGAGGTGGTAAGGGAAGCCTTTCCAGGGGTGGGTTTGGACTTCCCGCAGCAGGGTTTTGCCGCTCCAGCTAATGTCAGGAATATTGAGCTGGATCAGGGTGTTGTTGACGCTGGCCGCCTTGAGCAGGTTCTCAACGGTTTTGGCGGCAATTGTCAGATTGATTGATTCTGCCCCGTTGTGACCGTAGACAACTGCAGGAATCTGCCCTTGCTGGCGGAGAGCGTTCGGCTTGCTCCCCTCGGGCCGTTTTTGACCTTCAACTGTGAGTTCCATATTGTCAATTTTCCGTTATACCAGTGACATTTTATCAAAAATCTGGCTCCCGACCGGCACCATAATTCCTCTCGCACTCAGCTGCTGATAATTTTCATTTTCACCATTTTCAAGTATTTTAAGATAATCCCATGAATAAATTCCAGTGTTATGTCCATCTTTCCAGGATATTTGAATTGCATAATCTCCAACAGGTTCAATGTTTTTTATCTTATACATATCTGGCGATAATATAGCTGGTTTTGGTGGTCGAAACGTTTTAAATAAAATAGTTTCACCTTTACAACCCGCACAAGGGCATTCATCTCTTAAATACTTAAGTGAAATTTTTGTTTGAGCATCTTCAGTCCAGGTAATACACAACTCACTTTTATCTAAGATTTTAATTTGTTTTGGTTTCATATTTATAAACTATAAAAATCTTTCGCTTAAAATAACACAATAATTAAAATAATTGATGCAAATTTAAGCTATCGCTGTTATCTTTGCACTAGATATTAACAATAGAAGGATATTTTTACTTAATGGAATTGTTGCTTGTATTTATTTTGATTTTAGTAGTAAATTTTTTATTAGCAGCCTCCGAAATAGCATTAGCTGCCTTTGGTGAAAGTAAAATAGAGGAATTGAAAGAAAATAATGATAAGTATGCATTATACTTTGAAAAATTTAATAATAATCAAGAACAGGTATATGGCAGTATTCATTTAGCTTCTACCTTTTTAACAATTGTAATCTCTATAATCGGTTATTTTATTTTGTCTGATTGGCTCAATTACGGAATCCTTAATTCAGACAGTTCTTTAGACTTTATTTCAACATCGATGGCGGTAATCATTGCTTCAGTTATTTTAACCATAATAATTCTGGTGTTTAACGTTTTAGTACCAAAAGCCATTGCATATCGTTATTCCGATTTTGTTGGTCGTGGATCAATTAGAATCATTCTTGCGCTCTCTGCTGTTTTAAAGTTTATCACCGCGGCAATCACATCATTAA